>JBBSJN010000047.1:0-15935 GCA_038257235.1 Chitinophagales bacterium | reverse complement strand
AAGTTGATCCTTATTCAGTTGATTGGTCAAAGTATTCTAAAGGAATTCCCTATCGGGTGGTGCAGGGTAGTGGCGATGCAAATTCTTTAGGCATCATGAAATTTCACTTTGATAATAAATATTCTGTATACCTGCATGATACTAACCAACGGTATTTATTTGCCAATGCAATGCGGTCGCTGAGTCATGGCTGCGTTCGGGTACAGGAGTGGCAACAATTGGCTTTTTATTTATTTCGACTTGACAGTAGTATGACTGGAGGAAATAATTACACAAGAATAGACTCTGTGAAAGCATGGCTTGCAAGAAAACAGAAACGAAATATTTCCATTAAAAATAAAATGCCGCTGTTTATCCGGAATGTTACCTGCGAAGGCCGAAACGGTGCTATCCTGTTTTATGATGATATTTATGGGGAAGATAAAATGATCAGAGAGAAATATTTTGCCACCAAATAGGCTTGAATAACCAAATAGTCTTGAATAATTTCAAAAACCCTGTAAACAGCGAATTTCTTAATGCTAAATAATTTATTTTAAGATATTGAACATTGCATTACATTTGTTCAGTTTTAACTCAAACTATCTCTTTATGAAGAAGATATTATTTTTAATTTTCGCTCTGTACTTTTTACTACCTTCTGGCTTTGCGCAGGATGATGAAATTATGCCCAAATCTTTGGGAATAAGTTTCTTTCTTAATGACTTTGCCACAGCATCCCGTATTCGTTCCACCTCGTTGTCTAAAGTCTTGCGGGACAAATCGGTAGCTAAATTCAAAGAAATGTCTCCTGGATTGGCAATCAATTATTACAAAGGCATAAAAAAGCATATGGATCTTGCTGCTTCCTTAGGGGGCTCATTTGTCCGTTATCCAATGTCAGGAAAATCTTTCTCAAACGATAATTTTTTATTGGAGGCAAATGCGGCAATAAATTTTAAATTGACTTCAGAAAAATATTGGTTTCAGCCATATATAACAGCCGGGATTGGCGGACATAAATACCTTGGCTATTATGGAGCATTTATGCCTATAGGCGCTGGTGTCAAAATAAATTTGTTTGATGAGGCTTATCTTATTGCGAATTCTACTTACAGAATTCCTATTACTACGGAAACAGCTAATTACCATTTTCAACATAGCATAGGTGTTGCTGGAAGATTAACTAAGAAAAAAGAACCGGTTGTAATACCTCCGCCACCACCACCTCCTCCGTCGGATAGAGATGGCGATGGCATTATAGATTCAGAAGATAAATGTCCAGATGTAAAAGGATTGGCTAAGTACCAGGGATGTCCTGTACCAGATACAGATGGCGATGGCATCAATGACGAAGAAGATAAATGTCCTACTGTTGCAGGTTTGGCCCGTTACCAGGGTTGTCCTGTGCCAGACACAGATAAAGATGGTATCAACGACGAAGAAGATAAATGTCCTACCGTTCCCGGTCTTGCCCGCTATCAGGGATGTCCTATACCAGATACAGATGGTGATGGTATAAATGATGAGGAAGACAGATGTCCTAATTTAAAAGGAACTGCCGCTAATCAGGGCTGCCCTGAAATTAAGGTGGAGGATAAAATGAAAGTAGAAATAGCGGCTAAGAATATTTTGTTCGTTACAGGAAAATCTACCCTACAATCCAAATCATTTAAAGGATTAAATGATGTAGTAGCTATTATGCAGGCAAATCCTGATATGTTACTGGCTATTGACGGTCATACTGATTCTGATGGAGGCGAAGAAATGAATCAGAGATTAAGTGATGACCGTGCGGCTTCTGTAAAAAATTACCTCGTTAGTAAGGGAATTGCTGAAGCCAGAATTACGGCCACTGGGCATGGAGAGCTAGAGCCGATTGCTGATAATAAAACGGCTGCAGGCAAACAACAAAATCGCCGTTCTGAACTTACATTGAGCTATTATAAATAAATTTAAATTAGCAATAAATTTAAATGTCCCGGTTTTCCGGGACATTTTTCGTTAAGAGCATTACATTTTAATTTATCCACATAGAATGTTTCGATTTCGGTAGTCTAAAATAGTCGATGTTTTCCCCTACCTTTGCGCCTCGAAAACCAAAAAGGTTTTATTATTAATTTGATTTAAATAACTGTAAATAAAGCAGTCATGGCAGACTTAAAATTTCAAAGAAACTTTGGTATTGCGGCACATATTGATGCTGGTAAAACGACTACAACAGAGCGTATCTTACGTTACACCGGAATGATTCACCGTATTGGTGAAGTACATGATGGTGCGGCTACTACCGACTGGATGGAGCAGGAAAAAGAAAGAGGTATTACAATTACTTCTGCTGCTGTAAGCTGTTTGTGGAATTTTCCAACAGATAAAGGAACAGCTACCGCTGATACAAAGCCTTATGCTTTTAATATTATTGATACTCCCGGCCACGTTGACTTTACTGTAGAGGTAGAACGTTCAATGAGAGTATTGGATGGTCTTATTGCATTGTTCTCAGCAGTTGATGGTGTTGAACCACAATCTGAAACTGTATGGCGTCAGGCTAATCGTTATGGTGTTCCCCGTATAGGGTTTGTAAATAAAATGGACCGTGCCGGTGCTGACTTCCTGATGGTGGTTAAGCAGGTAAAAGATATGCTTGGATCTAAAGCAGTTCCTCTTCAGTTACCAATAGGTGCTGAAGATGATTTCATTGGTGTAGTTGATCTTATCAAAATGAAGGGAATCATCTGGCATATGGAAACAGAGGGGATGACATTTGATGAAATTGAAATTCCTGCTGATATGTTAGAAGAATCAAAGCAATGGAGAGCTAGTTTGGTAGAAGCAGTGGCAGAATATGATGACCAGTTAATGGAAAAATTCTTCGACAATCCAGATTCTATTACTGAAGATGAAATACATGAAGCCGTTCGTAAAGCAACTGTTGATTTGAGCATCGTTCCAATGATGTGTGGATCTTCATTTAAAAATAAAGGTGTACAAACTGCATTGGATGGAGTTTGCCGTTACCTTCCTTCACCATTGGATATTCCGGATACGGTAGGTACGGATCCGGAAACCGGAGAACAAATTACCCGTAAGCCAGACCCAAAAGCACCATTTGCTGCATTAGCATTCAAGATCATGACTGACCCGTTTGTTGGTCGTCTTGCTTTCTTCCGTTGCTATTCTGGACATTTGGACGCAGGTTCTTATGTATTAAATGTAAGAAGTGGTAAGAAGGAAAGAATCAGCCGGATCATGAAGATGTTTGCCAATAAACAAAATCCTATTGATTTTATTGAAGCAGGCGATATTGGTGCTGCAGTAGGATTCAAAGAAATTAAGACTGGTGATACCCTTTGTGATGAAAATCATCCGATCACTTTAGAAAATATGTTTATCCCTGAACCGGTTATCGCAGTAGCTATTGAACCAAAAACTCAGGTTGATGTTGATAAGATGGGTATGGCTATTTCCAAACTGGTTGAGGAAGATCCAACACTCCGTGTAAATACAGATGAAGAAACTGGACAAACAATCCTTCGTGGAATGGGTGAGTTGCACCTAGAGATCATTATCGATCGTATGCGTCGTGAATTTAAAGTTGAAGTAAACCAGGGAGCTCCTCAGGTTGCATATAAAGAAGCATTTCAGGCAACAGTTACACACCGTGAGACCTTGAAGAAGCAAACGGGTGGCCGTGGTAAATTTGCTGATATACAATTTGACTTGGGGCCTGTAGATGCTGAATGGAAAGCAGAAAATCCTGATAAACATTATCAGTTTGTCAACGGTCTTTTTGGTGGCTCTATTCCAAAAGAATTTGTACCAGCAATTACAAAAGGGTTTGAGCAATCAATGACAACAGGTGTACTGGCTAGCTATCCGGTAGATAATATGAAGATCCGGGTGTTTGACGGTAGTTTCCACGCAGTTGACTCTGATGCAATGTCTTTTGAATTGTGTGCAAAGCAAGGTTTCCGTGAAGCCGCCAGAAAAGCAAAACCTGTTTTATTGGAGCCGATCATGAAAGTAGAAGTAATTACTCCTGCATTATATATGGGTGATGTTACTGGAGATCTTAACCGTCGTCGTGGCATGCTGGAAGGTATGGATACAAGAGCTGGTGCTGAAGTTATCAAAGCTAAAGTGCCATTGAGCGAAATGTTTGGTTATGTTACCCAGCTTCGTTCATTGAGTTCTGGCCGTGCCTCTTCTACCATGGAGTTTTCTCATTACAACCCGGCACCAACCAATATTGCTGAGGAAGTAATAGCTAAAATAAAAGGTAAAGTGAGTGCTTAAGATATTCAAAGCTTAATTATAGCATCCCATGGCTTTGGTCATGGGATTTTTTTTGAAATATTTTTTTATTAGTTAATCTAAATCAACCGCTTCCAATTCTTGTGGCATTGTGTTTGCCAATAAAGCGATAGGCTCCAACTCGTTTTTAGGAATCCTTAGTAGCTTTTTTAGCTGGTGTGAAAAACAAAAAAATTAAAGAAGGGACTCTGTTTTGAGTCCTTTTCTTATTTTTGCATGATTGACCAATGCTGACAGCGTTCAGACTAATCATTTTATATTGAAGATCATCCTAATAGATCAGATAGGAAGGCTGAAAAATAGTTTGTCCACAGCCTTAAAATTATTCAATAACTATTTGGATGGAATGACTCTCACCCTTACCTTTGCACTCCCAAAAGAAAATTGGGATTTTACACATGTCGCAAAGAATCAGAATAAAACTACAGTCTTACGATCACAACTTGGTTGATAAATCAGCTGAAAAGATCGTAAAAACAGTACGCAGTACTGGCGCAGTAGTAACAGGACCCATTCCTTTACCTACCCGTCGTAAAATATTTACTGTGTTACGTTCACCACACGTTAATAAGAAAAGCCGTGAGCAGTTCCAGTTAGCTACGCATAAGCGTTTACTGGATATCTATACGTCTAGTTCAAGAACGGTGGATGCTTTAAGTAAGTTAGATCTTCCAAGCGGTGTGGAAGTAGAGATCAAAGCGTAGTACCCCAAACCTCTAAAGGGGCTTTGGATTAGTTCTTATAAACAAATATTTTTCATCTCTCAATCTCGCTTCATGCGAGAGAAAAGAGCTCTGATAGTAACTCTCTCAACTCCCCTTTAGGGGTTGGGGGCATATAAAACAAGCCATTCAGGGTTTGTTTACTACCGGTACTTCCCCAGAAAGGAAAAGGTCGGTAGCAAACGGGGATTGAAGTTCAGACTTTCGGGTTTGAAATGTCCCAATAACCTTGCAGGCATAAATTGAACAACCATGAAAGGTATTATTGGGAAAAAAATCGGGATGACCAGCATCTTCGATCCTTCGGGCAAACAAACCGCCTGTACGATTATTGAAGCAGGCCCATGTGTTGTTACCCAGGTTAAAACAACCGAGTCTGACGGGTACAATGCTCTTTCGCTTTCTTTTGGCGACAAAAAAGAAAAGCACTCCACTAAAGCAGAAGTTAATCACTACGCAAAAGCTCAGACAGCTCCAAAGAAGTTTACAAAAGAATTCCGCAACTATTCCATAGAAAAAAATATTGGTGAAACAATTACACTTGACATTTTCGCTGAAGGCGATAAGGTTGAAGTAGTTGGTACAACTAAAGGAAAAGGTTTCCAGGGTGTTGTAAAGCGTCATGGGTTCCATGGTGTGGGTCAGCAGTCTCACGGTCAGCATGATCGTCAGAGAGCTCCGGGTTCATTGGGTAACTCTTCAGATGCTGCAAGAGTTATGAAAGGAATGAAAATGGCCGGCCGTATGGGTAATGACCGTGTGAAGATGAAAGGACTGAATGTTGTAAAGATTTTCGCAGAAAAAAATTACATCTTAGTAAGTGGTTCTGTGCCAGGACATAACGGTTCAATTGTTTTAATTCAGAAATAAGATTAACGGAATTCTATTTCGTTTATAAATAAGAAATAAAATGCAAGTTCAAGTTTTAAATACAAAAGGGAAAGAAACCGGCAGATCGGTAGAATTACCTGAAGATATATTTGGTATAGAGCCAAACAATCATGTTATGTATCTGGCTGTTAAGCAGTACTTGGCTGCTCAGCGACAGGGAACGCATAAAGTAAAGACCCGTGCCGAAGTACAGGGTGCAAGCCGCAAGCTTCATCGTCAGAAAGGAACAGGTGGAAGCCGTAAAGGTAATATCCGTAACCCTTTATATAAGGGTGGTGGTACTATCTTTGGTCCAAAGCCGCATGCTTATGATATTAAGCTGAACCGTAAGGTAAAAGACCTAGCTAAAATTTCTGCACTTAGTTATAAAGCAAAAGATAATGCAATTGTTATTGTAGAGGATATTACAATGGATTCTCCAAAAACAAAAAATTTCCTGGACATCATGGGTAGTTTGAAAGTTGCTGATAAAAAAGCAATGTTCATTATGCCCGAGAATAATGAAAACGTTCAATTGTCAATGCGTAATGTGCCTTCTGTTTTAGGTGTATTGCTGAGCGATATAAATACGTACGACATTGTTAACTCTGAAGTATTGATTTTGACAGAGAGTGCTGCTAAGATTTTCACTGACGAAGAAAAAGCAGAAGCATAATTAAAAATATTTTAAAGTAAAGAAAATGAATGCGGAGCTTCCATTGCTCCAAAACAAATAAAAAATTAGCAATGAATCCTTCTGACGTATTAATAAAACCCATTTTGACTGAAAAGGCAAATGCACAGCAAGATGCTTTGCGTCGCTATACTTTCAAAGTGGCAAGAAAGTCGAACAAACTGGAGATTAAAAAAGCTATAGAAACTTTTTACGGTGTTACAGTTATAAGTGTTAACACTGCTGTATCTCCGGCAAAAGACAGAAGCCGCTTTACTAAAGCTGGTATTTTGAAGGGCCGTAAGCCTGCTTACAAAAAAGCTTACGTAACAGTAGCGGAGGGTGAAACAATTGATCTTTATTCAAATATCTAACCCTTAACTAAAGTATGGCAATCAACCGCCGCGAAGTGTTGGAATTTAAAATTTAGAATTTAAGAAGAAATGGCATTAAGAAAATTTAAACCTGTTACAGCCGGAACTCGTTGGAGAATCGGAAACGCTTATGCGGAAGTAACAACTAATGTTCCTGAAAAAAGCTTAGTAGAAGCAAAACCAAGAACGGGTGGACGTACATCGTCTGGTCGTATGGCTATGCGCTACAGAGGTGGTGGACACAAGAAGAAGTATCGTATAATCGACTTTAAAAGAAATAAAGAAGGTGTAGCAACTGTTGAATCTATTCAATATGATCCAAACCGTACAGCATTTATCGCTTTGGTAGTTTATGCTGATGGCGAGAAGCGCTACATACTTGCTCCACAAGGTTTAGATGTAGGTGCAAAAGTTGAAAGCGGATCAAACGTAGCTCCTGAAGTTGGAAATACGCTTCCAATGAAGAATATGCCTTTAGGTACTAATATTCATAACATTGAGATGCAGCCTGGTCAGGGCGGTAAGTTAGCCCGCAGTGCAGGTTCTTCTGCTCAGTTAACAAACAAAGAAGAAAAGTTTGCAGTATTGAAAATGCCTTCTGGTGAGTTAAGAAAAGTATTGGTTAATTGTTGCGCAACAGTTGGTGTTGTAAGTAACAGTGATCACTTCTTGCAGAGCATGGGTAAGGCGGGTCGTAACAGATGGAAAGGTATTAAGCCAAGAACAAGAGGTGTAGCGATGAACCCGGTAGATCACCCAATGGGTGGTGGTGAAGGAAGAGCTTCCGGAGGTCAACCTCGTTCTAGAAATGGTCAGTACTCAAGAGGTCTGAAAACAAGAACAAAAGGAAAAGGAAGCGATAAAATGATTATCCAGCGTAAAGACGGGAAAAAGCTTTCGAAATAATTTATTTAATTACTAATACAACGACTTAAACATGGCTCGTTCGATTAAAAAAGGTCCTTATATAGCTTCTCATCTTGAAAACAAGGTGCTGGCTATCAACGAGGGAAAAAATAAGAAGGGTGTAATTAAGACCTGGAGCAGACGCTCAACCATTTCACCTGACTTTGTGGGACACACTTTTGCTGTTCATAATGGTAACAAGTTTATCCCGGTGTATGTAACTGAATTTATGGTAGGTCATAAATTAGGTGAATTCGCACCAACTCGTCATTTCAAAGGGCACTCTAAAAAAGAAGGTTAATAAAGAAATTAATAACAATGGAAGCAGTAGCTAAACTGAGAAATCATCCGACATCACCCCGTAAAATGCGGTTACTAGTTGACCTTATCCGTGGTATGAAAGTGGATAAAGCATTGGCAGAATTAGAGCATAACCCAAAAGACTCTGCAGTTCCTCTTCGTAAGCTAGTACTTAGTGCTATCGACAATTGGAAGCAGAAGAATGAAGGTGGCGATGAAAGTCAATTGGTAGTAAAGACAATAATGGTTGATGGCGGCAGAACATTGAAACGTATGCGTCCTGCTCCGCAAGGCCGTGGTTACAGAGTTCGCAAACGCAGCAATCATGTAACAGTGATAGTGGATGCCCCCACCCCCTAAAAGGGAGTTAGGAATTCCTTAAGAAAAGAATAAATTAATATGTTGTTCGAATTGATAATAAAATTTAAAACAGTAAAACTCTAAAGTCCCCTTTAGGGGATTTAGGGGCATAAATTAATAACATGGGTCAAAAAGCAAATCCGATTGGTAACAGACTAGGTATCATCCGTGGATGGGAATCTAACTGGTACGCAGACAAAAAGAACTATGCTACAAGACTGATCGAAGATTATAAGATCAGAACTTATCTGAATGCCCGTATTAACAAGGGCGGTATCTCAAAAATAGTTATTGAGAGAACCTTGGGTAAACTGATTGTAACGATTCACACATCTAAGCCTGGTATCATCATTGGTAAAGGCGGCGGTGAAGTAGATCGTATCAAAGAAGAATTAAAAAAGTTAACAGGTAAAGAAGATGTACAGATCAACATTCTGGAAATCCGCAGACCTGAGTTAGATGCGATGATCGTAGGTGATACAATTGCCCGTCAGATCGAAAATCGTATCAACTTCAAAAGAGCTACTAAAATGGCTATCGCTTCTTCACTACGTATGGGTGCAGAAGGTATAAAAGTAAAATTGAGCGGACGTTTAGGTGGATCTGAAATTGCCCGTAGCGAAGAATTCAAACAAGGCCGTACTCCATTGCATACTTTCCGTATGGATATAGATTATGCTAATGTGTTTGCACAAACAGTATATGGTAAGATCGGTATCAAAGTTTGGATATGTAAAGGGGAAGTATTAGCAAAGAGAGATTTGAATCCGAATATCATTGCTGGTGGTAAAAATGATGGTCCTGGTGGAGATAGAAGAGAAAGAAGAGATGACCGTGGCGATAGAAGAGATGATAGACGTGGTGGCGGTGGAGATAGAAGAGGTGGTGGAAGAAGAAATTAATTGAAATAAAAACAAGAATCTAGTAACTAGAAATTATAAACAATGTTACAACCGAAAAGAGCTAAACACAGGAAGATGCAGAAAGGTCGCATGAAAGGCGACGCTAAGAGAGGTACAACAATCGCTTTTGGAACTTTTGCTTTAAAAGCTTTAGACCAGCATTGGATTACTGATCGTCAGATTGAAGCTGCCCGTCAGGCATTGACCCGTGAAATGAAAAGAGAAGGTAATGTGTGGATTCGCATATTCCCTGATAAGCCAATCACTAAGAAACCTGCAGAGGTGAGAATGGGTAAAGGTAAAGGTAGCTTGGAGTATTGGGCTGCTGTAGTAAAGCCAGGCCGTATCATTTTTGAAATAGATGGTGTTGATGAAAAAGTGGCCCGTGCATCTTTAGCATTAGCTGCTGGTAAATTGCCTATCAAAACAAAATTTATGATACGCCGTGATTTAGTAACTGCGTAATAATTAGTAAATCGAATAACAATGTCAAAAAAAACTGATTTTGTAAAAAGCATCCATGGGATGAATGAGCTGGATCTTAAAGCCAAGATCGAAGAGGATAAATTAAGGTTGAAGAAACTGGAATTTGCTCAGGCTATTTCTCCGCTGGAGAATCCTATGGTAATCCGTGCTGTTCGCAGAGATATTGCACGATTGAAAACAGAATTGAAGTTAAAGCAAACTCAAGCATAATAAAGCTAGTAAAATGGAAGCAAGAAATTTAAGAAAGACCAGAATAGGCGTTGTAACCAGCAACAAGATGACTAAAACTATCACCGTTGAGGTGGAGAGAAAAGTAAAGCATCCTATCTATGGTAAGTTCGTGAAAAAATCCACAAGATTCCATGCTCATGACGATAAGGATGAGTGTAGCATCGGTGATGTGGTAAGAATCATGGAAACCCGACCGCTTAGTAAAACAAAGCGTTGGAGATTGGTAGAAGTGGTTGAGAAAGTTAAGTAACTGAATATTGGGTATTGAATATTGCAGTATTGCAAATCGTTCAATCTTCAATCATAAATATTAAATAATAAAAGATGATTCAGCAAGAAAGCCGGTTAAAAGTTGCGGACAACAGTGGTGCCAAAGAGGTGCTTTGTATCCGTGTACTGGGCAATAGCGGTCAGCGTTATGCAAGAATAGGCGATAAGATTGTAGTAACTGTAAAAGATGCAATGCCTGCAGGTGGTATCAAGAAAGGTACAGTTGCCAAAGCTGTTATCGTTCGTACTAAAAACAAACTGCGTCGTAAAGATGGTTCTTACATCCGTTTTGATGACAATGCAGTTGTGATTTTAAACCAGTCTGATGAGCCAAGAGGTACCCGTATTTTCGGGCCAGTTGCCAGAGAGCTTCGTGACAAAGGATACATGAAAATTGTTTCACTGGCTCCGGAAGTATTATAATTGATTAAAAGGGGATAACCCATTAATGATAGATAACATGAAAGCAAGATTTAAACCAAAGTACAATATCCGCAAAGGAGACAATGTAGTGGTTATTACAGGAAATGATAAAGATTTATCAAAACCCCGTGTTGTAAAAGAAGTATTGGTAGATGAGGCAAAAGTATTAGTAGAAGGTGTGAATATCAAAACCAAGCATACGAAACCATCAGCACAAAATACCAAAGGTGGTATCCTTAAGGTAGAAGCCCCGATTCATATCAGCAATGTTATGCTTTGGGATCCGGCTCAAAAAGCTGGTGCAAGAGTTACAAGAGTAAGAAAAGAAGGGAAAACAGAAAGAGTTTTCAAAACAAAAAAAGAGCAGGGAGGTAAAAAATAATGAGTACAAAAAGTTATAGCCCAAGACTGGCAGATAAGTACACGAAAGAAGTAGTACCTGCCCTGGTGAAAAAATTCAGTTATGATACTGTAATGCAGGCACCAAAACTGGAAAAGATTTGTCTGAACCGTGGTGTTAACGGTGCAGTAACAGATAAAAAATTAATTGATATAGCTATTGATGAGTTGACAACAATCTCTGGTCAGAAAGCTGTAGCAACAATGTCTAAAAAAGACATCTCCAACTTTAAACTGCGTAAGGACATGCCGATTGGCGCAAGAGTTACGCTGCGTGGAGTAAAGATGTTTGAGTTCTTAGATCGTTTGATCTCTGTGGCATTACCAAGGGTTCGTGACTTCAAAGGTATTAATGAGAAATCATTTGATGGCCGTGGTAATTACACAATGGGTGTTACGGAGCAGATCATTTTCCCTGAGATTGATATTGATAAAGTAAATAAGATTACTGGCCTTGATATCACTTTCGTAACAACAGCGGATACTGACGAAGAAGCGTATGAGTTATTGAAGGAATTGGGAATGCCTTTTAAGAACGCAAAAAATAATTCTAACTAAAAGAAATAAATAAATATGGCAAAAAACTCGATATCAGCCAGACAGCGGAAGAGAGAGAAGATGGTAGCTCAGTATGCAGAAAAAAGAGCTGAACTAAAAAAAGCCGGCGATTGGAAAGCTTTGGACGAAATGCCAAAGAATTCATCTAAGGTAAGATTGAAAAACCGCTGCCAGATCACTGGTCGTCCAAGAGGATATATTAGATACTTTGGAATTTCCAGAATCATGTTCAGAGACATGGCTTTGAACGGAAAAATTCCAGGAGTGAAAAAAGCAAGCTGGTAAAAAATACTATAACTCGGTTGCTCCGGCAATCAGAATAGCAAACAAAATTTTGAACTGAATAATTGAAATAAAATGGTAACAGATCCTATAGCAGATTTCCTTACAAGAATACGTAATGCACAGATGGCAGGTCATCGTGTAGTGGATATCCCTGCTTCTAACTTAAAGAAGCGTATGACTGAAATCTTATATGCTCAGGGTTATATCCTGAAGTATAAGTTTGAGGATGATAACAAACAAGGCGTTATTAAAATTGCCCTGAAGTATGATCCTACATCAAAGATTCCTGCAATACGAAGTATGGAAAGAGTAAGTCGTCCGGGTTTACGTCAGTATGCTTCACCGGCTGAATTTCGCAGAGTAAAGAACGGCTTAGGCGTTGCAATTATGTCAACCTCTAAAGGTGTAATGACGGATAAGGAAGCGAAAGTGCAGAATGTAGGTGGCGAAGTGCTTTGTTATATTTATTAAAAAAAATAGTTACTGATACATTAAGCTGAAACTATACTAAGCTGACCGGTCAGTAAAACACAAAATAAAAATTAGAAATTATGTCTCGTATAGGTAAACAACCAGTTGTCGCTCCTGCAGGTGTAACAATTACAGTAGGAAAAGATAATGTGGTTACAGTAAAAGGACCAAAAGGTGAATTGAAGCAGGAAATTGACCGTGACATCACTGTTGAAGTGAAAGATGGCACAATAACATTTGCCCGTCCTACAGATCAGATCCGTCACCGTGCAATGCATGGTTTATACAGATCACTTATTGCCAATATGGTAAAAGGTGTAACTGATGGTTATGAGAGAAAACTGGAATTGATTGGTGTAGGTTTTAAAGCTGCAAGCCAGGGAAATGTTTTGGATCTGGCTTTAGGTTATTCTCATAACATTATATTTGAAATACCGAAAGAATTAAAACTAGCAACTGCACAGGAAAAAGGACAAAACCCAACGATCTCTCTTGAGGGAATTGATAAGCAATTGATTGGTCAGGTAGCTGCCAAGATTCGTGGTCTTCGTAAGCCTGAACCATACAAAGGAAAAGGTGTTCGTTACATGGGCGAAGTTGTTCGTAAGAAAGCTGGTAAAGCGGCTGGTAAATAATGCCCCTAAGGCCTAAAGGGGAATAATAGCGGCAAAGATTTAAAAGATAAAAAGCACCTTAGTGTTTTTAGATGAGAGAAATAATAAATAAAAGTAAGTTTCTGGCAGAATCAGAAATGTTTAAAAACTCCCCTTTAGGGGATGGGGGCAAAAATTATGAATCCAAAAATTAAATCACAGAGAAGAACAAATATCCGTTACCGAATTCGCAGGAAGATCGGTGAGGGAACAGCTCAAAAGCCAAGACTGTCTGTTTTCAGAAGTAATACAGATATCTATGTGCAATTGATTGATGATGCAAGTGGAGTTACATTAGCATCTGCTTCTTCTAAAGATAAAGCTATCAAAGCTCAGAAAGCTAATAAAGTTGATAAGAGCAAAATGGTTGGTGAAGCAATTGCAAAAAAAGCAGTTGAGTTAGGAATCAATGATGTAACATTTGATCGTGGTGGTTATCTCTACCATGGCCGTGTGAAGTCTGTTGCTGATGGAGCAAGAGAAGGTGGACTTAAATTTTAAGCAAACAACTTTCAAACTTTTAATTACAAGAATAAATGTCAAAGTTTAACGTAAACAAGGTGAAAGCCGGAGACCTGGAACTGAAAGATAAAGTAGTTGCCATCAACCGTGTTGTAAAAACAACAAAGGGCGGCCGTGCATTTAGTTTCTCAGCACTGGTTGTTGTAGGAAATGAAAATGGTATTGTTGGTCATGGTCTTGGTAAAGCCAAAGAAGTACAGGAAGCAATCGCCAAAGGAATTGATGATGCGAAGAAGAACCTGATTAAAGTTCCGGTTATGAAAGGTACGATCCCTCATGATCAATGGGCTAAAGAAGGTGCTGCTAAAGTATTGATCAAACCAGCTGCTCATGGTACTGGTGTAATCGCCGGAGGTTCTATGCGTGCCGTATTAGAAAGTGCTGGTATCACAGACGTATTAGCAAAGTCGCTTGGTTCTGCTAATCCGCATAATGTGGTAAAGGCAACTTTCAAAGCATTGGCTTTGCTTCGTGAACCAATTGAAGTAGCAAAAACCCGTACACTGGGTTTGAAGAAAGTATTTAACGGTTAAAAACCCATCTTGTTTGCCATTTGGCAGAACATAGAATGGATTATTTATAAATTAAAAAGTTAATCCCCCTTTAGGGGATAGGGGTATGAAAAAGGTAAAGATAACATTAGTAAAAAGTCCTATCGACAGATCTGAACGTCAAAAACTGACTGTTCAGGCTTTAGGATTAGGAAAGATGAATTCTTCTAAAGAAGTTGAAGCTACTCCACAGATATTAGGTATGATCACAAAAGTGAGTCATCTTCTGAAAGTTGAAGAATTAAATTAATAAAAATGAATGCGAATTTATTTCGCATTTTATTCTTTATAAAAACAGCGAGCCCCGAATGCTTTCGGGGCGTTGAGTAAAAAATAAAAGCAACAAAATGAAACTACACGAATTAAAGCCTGCAAAAGGTGCAACGCACAAAGTAAAACGTATTGGTCGAGGTGATGGTTCTGGTCATGGTGGAACCGCTACAAAAGGTACTAAGGGAGCTCAGTCTCGTACCGGTTACAAAAGCAAAATGGGGCATGAAGGGGGACAGATGCCAATTCAGCGTCGTATTCCAAAACGTGGATTCAAAAATCCAAATCGTATTGAGTATAAAGTAATCAATCTTGGTCAGGTAGAACAACTAGCTGAAAAATACAGCATCACTGAGTTTAGTTTGGAAAACCTTTACATCAATGGGTTGATTGGACAAACAGACAGAATAAAAGTATTAGGTAATGGAGAACTAAAAGGAAAGTTTACTTTCATAGTGAATGCAGCAAGTGAAAAAGCAAAAGCAGCAATAGAAGCAGCTGGTGGAACGGTAGAAATTGTAAAGTAAATTAGCTAAATTGCCACGACGCATAAACAATGCGTCTTTTATTTTTACTGCAATGGAATTCCGGAGTAGTATTTTACAAGCTTTTTAAATTTTTTTAATTCCCGTGAAGAAATTAATACAAACACTTAAGAATATCTGGAGCATCGAAGATCTGAGAGGTAAAATTTTATTTACCCTTATGATGATAGCTGTCTATCGTCTGGGTTCTCATATTGTATTGCCAGGTATAGATCCTACTAAAATTGATGCCAGTAACCAAAACAGTACTGGTATTCTTGGTCTTATTGATGCTTTTTCCGGAGGTGCATTTAATAATGCATCCATTTTTGCATTAGGAATCATGCCATATATCTCTGCATCTATCTTTATGCAGTTGATGACAGTATTGGTTCCCCAATTCCAGAAAATGCAAAAAGAAGGTGAAAGTGGCCGTAAGAAAATAAACCAGTACACCCGTTACCTTACAGTAATTGTTACTGTTCTTCAGGCTTCAGCTTATGTTTCATATTTACAGGGAATGTTTGCACAGTCTGGTGCAATCATGCCGGCATTTTCTGGTTATTTCTGGCTGTCTTGCTTGGTTGTATTATCTGCAGGTACCATGTTTGTAATGTGGATCGGCGAAAAAATAACTGACAGAGGTTTAGGAAATGGTACTTCATTGATCATCATGATTGGTATCATTGCCCGTTTGCCTCAATCATTCCTGCAAGAGTTAAGTGCTAAATCCGGCCGTAGTGGAGATATATTGATTTTCATTATTGAGATTGCAATTTTGATTGCCATCATCATGGGTTGTGTGTTATTGATACAGGGTGTACGGAAAGTGCCGGTTAATTATGCAAAACAAATTGTTGGTAATCGCCAGTTTGGTGGTGCAAGGCAGTTT
>JBBSJN010000046.1:0-16399 GCA_038257235.1 Chitinophagales bacterium | reverse complement strand
TGAACTCAGTTCATAATCTTCAGGATGTGTAATTACAAAATCAGCTTTTCCCCATGCATTTATCCATTGAGAAAAACTATTAGCCACACATTGGGGTAACGGTTTTACATGCGGAGCCCAGGTCAATACGATTTTAGGTTTACGATTTATGATTTTAGATTTATTTATTTCTTCCGTAATCGTAATTATATCTGTTAGAGATTGTAAAGGGTGTAATGTTGCACTTTCTAAACTTACTACCGGAATGCCGGCATATTTGATGAATTGTTTTATATAGAGTTCACTATAATCATCCTCCCTGTTTTTTAACGAAGGAAAAGTTCTGATAGCCAGTATATCAAAATATTTTCCAAATATCGGGGCAGCATCTTTTACATGTTCTACTGAAGTGCCACTCATAATGGCTTCTTCTTCGAATTCCAGCATCCACCCTTCGTTACCTACATTAAAAATAATGGCTTCCATTCCTAGATTTTGCGCTGCAATTTGTGTGCTTAGTCTTGTACGCATACTTGGATTCAGAAACAGGCAACCAATTCTTTTATTCGTTCCAAGTGATTTGTCAATAAAAGGATTTCTTTTGTATGCAATTGCTTTTTGCACCAATGCATCAATGGCTTCCCCTACCCCTCCGAAGGAGGGGCTTATAAGGTCGTTTACAGAAGTGAAATGTATCATTTTTAATTAGCTGGGGTTGAAACTAAACTTTCAATTTCTTCTTTTAGTGATTCAATGAATTGCTCGGCATCTCTTTTTTTCAAAGCCAAAGATGGAAGTAAACGGATAACATTTGGTTTTGCTTCTCCGGTAAATATTTTTTGGTTCCATAAAAGATTTTTCTTCAGGTCTTTTAATTCATCCGGCACATCAAATCCAATCATCAGGCCTCTGCCTCTTACTTTTTTTAATTGCGGAATTGCTTCAAGTTCAGTTCTCAGGTATTTGCCAACCATCACAGCATTACCCATTAATTTTTCTTCTTCAATAAATTCAAGCACTGCTAGCGCTGCTGCACAAGCAAGATGGTTGCCCCCAAAAGTGGTTCCTAATTGAAAATGTTTTGGTTTTATTTTGGGTGATACGATTATTCCGGCAACCGGGAAACCGTTACCCATTCCTTTTGCCATGGTATAGATGTCGGCGTTTACTCCGGCAAAATCGTGGCTGAAAAATTTGCCACTTCTGCCATAACCGCATTGTACACTGTCGGCAATATAGATTGCTCCATGTTCATCGCATAGTGAACGGATCTTTTGTAAGAATGAATCTTCTGCAATATTGATACCGCCTACACCTTGAATCCCTTCTATGATTACAGATGAAATGTATTTTCCATTCTTTGTAAAGCATTTTTCTAATGCGTCTTCATCATTAAAAGGAAGAAAAATAACATTGTCCGTTTCATTTACCGGTGCGATATAATTTTTATTATCTGTGGCAGAAACGGCTAAAGAAGTTCTGCCGTGAAATGATTTGCTGAAAGCAATTATTTTTTTTCTGCCATTAAAGAAGCTTGCCAGTTTCAGAGCATTCTCATTTGCTTCAGCCCCACTGTTACAAAGGAAAAGCTGGAAATCATTTTTGCCAGACACCTTACCCAGTTTCTCAGCCAGTTGCTGTTGCAAAGGAATTTTTATTGAATTGGAATAGAAGGCAATTTTATTCAACTGTTCTTGAATTCGCTGCACCCAATGTGGATGAGTGTGTCCAATACTGATTACGGCATGGCCGCCGTATAAATCAAGATATTGTTCTCCTTTGTCATCCCACACATAAGAGCCTTTTGCTTTTACAATGGTGATTTCGTTAATTGGATATACGTCAAAAAGATTCATAAGTACTTACCTGTATGGAGGATTTTATTTCATTAATGAATATTGCCTTACTCCCCTTTAGGCCCGCCCGGACGACCCGGTTGGACGGGGGCTAAAAATAGTTTGCTTTGAGCTTTAGACCCGTTGTTTCTTCCAATCCGAATAAAAGATTCATGTTCTGAACAGCCTGGCCACTGGCACCTTTTAATAAATTATCAGCAATAGAATGAACGACAAGTTTGCTGCCAGTTTTTTCTAATTGAATAATTGCTTTATTAGTATTTACAACCTGCTTTAAAAATATTGGGTCCTTGCTTACATGTGTAAATGGGTGACCTGAATAATATTCATTAAAGAGAACGAATAGCTCTTCTTTTGATAGGTCACAGTGCATGGTGGAACTTATAAAAATTCCTCTTGTAAAATCTCCCCTCCAGGGAACAAAGCTCAGATCAATTTTTTTTGTTGGTTGTAATTGTAATAGTGATTCACCTATTTCTCCCAAATGTTGATGCGTTAAAGTTTTATAGGCCTGCACATTATTGGCTCTCCAGCTAAAATGAGAAGTTTGTGATAATGATTGCCCGGCACCAGTCGAACCTGTAATACCAGTTGTATATATATCAGATAGCAACCCTGCTTTTGCCAATGGCAATAAACCCAATTGTAATGTAGTGGCAAAACATCCGGGGTTAGCAATATTTTTTGCTTTTTTTATTTTTGCCCTGTTTAATTCCGGAAGTCCGTAAACAAAGTTCCTTTTATTAAATCTCGAAGACTGAGATAAACGGAAATCATTCGCCAGGTCGATAATTTTTATTTGATCTGGAATTTTATTTTCCGTTAAGAATTTTATTGACTCCCCATGTCCAAGGCAGAGAAACAGAACATCAATTTCAGTGCTCAGTTCATTTGTAAAGTTTAATTCAGTATCACCCAATAAATCCTGGTGTACTGAATAAACTGGTTTGCCGGCATTGCTGCGGCTATGAATAAAAGAAACAGTGGTATACTGGTGATGAATCAATAATCGAATTAATTCGCCACCCGTATAGCCTGCTCCACCAATTATGCCAACTTTAATGCTCCCATCCCCCGTCCGACCGGGTCGTCCGGGCGGGCCTAAAGGTGTGTGTGAAAACGTCTTATTAGTTTGTTGCTTACTCATAAAATTTCAGGTTCTCATTAAGCCCCTCCTTAGGAGGGGTTTGGGGAGGTCGCATCTTCTTTTACCAAATGGTAGATGGCTGTTTGATTGCCAAATATTTTGCTGAACCCTCTTACATCTTCTCCGGTAAAACCGGTGTTCATTTCCCCGTATTTCCCAAATTTACTGTTCATCAGGTCATACTTTGATTCAATTCCAATTACCTGGAAACGATAGGGATGCAATTGAACAAATACATCACCAGTAACATTTCTCTGGCTGCTTTCAAGATAAGATTCAATATCAATCATCACCGGGTCAAGTATCTGGCCTTCATGCAGCCAGTTGCCATAAAATTGAGCCAACTGGTCTTTCCATTGCAATTGCCATTTTGTTAGCACATGTTTTTCCAAAGCATGATGTGCCTTGATGATGACCATTGGAGCTGCCGCCTCAAATCCAACCCTACCTTTAATACCGATAATAGTATCTCCAACATGAATATCACGGCCAATGCCATAAGGCCCGGCAATCGTTTGCAGATATTGTATTGCTTCAAATGGCTGCTTGAATTTGTGGTCATTAACTTTTTTAAGTTCACCTTTTTCAAAATAAAGTCTCACTTCTTCGCTGCCGGACTTTGTAACCTGTGTAGGCCATGCTTCTTCCGGCAATATGCCTTTTGAAAAAAGTGTTTCTTTGCCACCAACACTTGTTCCCCATAATCCTTTATTTATCGAGTACATTGACTTATCAAAATTCATTTCTACTCCTTTGCCTTTGAGATAGGAAATTTCTTCTTCACGGCTTAGCTTTAAATCCCTGATAGGAGTAATAATCTCAACACCGGGAATCATGATATGAAAAACCATATCAAAACGAACCTGGTCATTACCGGCACCTGTACTGCCATGTGCTACTGCATCTGCATGTAAAGCTTTTGCATGATCTGCAATATGGAGTGCCTGGCTTAATCGTTCTGCAGATACGGAAAGGGGATATGTATTGTTCTTAAGTACATTTCCAAAAATCAGGTATTTGATGATGCTGTCGTAATAATTCTCTACAGCATCTACTGCTTTGTGCGATTTTACACCAAGTTTGTATGCATGTTCTTCAATCTGCTTCAGTTCTTCTTTAACAAAACCTCCGGTGTTTACAATGATACTGTGCACTTCATATTCTTTTTCTTCTGTCAGGTATTTTACACAATAAGAAGTGTCTAATCCGCCACTGAAACCTAGTACTACTTTTTTTGCCATTATAATAAAATTAGTTTTCTATCAGAGATAAAATAAATGATGGAAAAACGATTTAGGTTTTCCGCCGTTGCCATCTGGTTTGTCTTTTTTTAGAAATGGTCTGAGCAGTTTCCATTTCTTAAACCGAAGTAATCGTTCAAAGCCTTTTACATTTTCTTTGAAATACTTTTTTGTTTCTGCCGGTTCGTAATGATCTTTTGGATCGTACAACATAGCTGTACACATACAATTCTTTCTATCCTTACTCATCAGTATCTCGTAGTTTACACAACTTTTGCAACCTGCCCAGAACGCTTCGTCTTGTGTTAGCTCAGAATAGGTAACCGGTTCATATCCCAGATCGCTGTTTATTTTCATTACAGCCAGTCCGGTTGTTAAACCAAAAATTTTTGCTTCGGGATACAATTTTTTCGACAGCTCAAAAATTCTTTTCTTGATAGATTTTGCCACACCACTTTTTCTGTAAGCCGGAGCAACAATTAAACCGCTGTTGGCTACGTATTCACCATGGCTCCATGTTTCGATGTAGCAAAAACCAACCCATTCAAGCTGGTCCGTAATGGCAATAACAGCTTTTCCTTCATCGATTTTTTGTTCAATGTATTCAGGTGTTCTTTTGGCAATGCCAGTTCCCCTGGCTGCTGCCGAAGAACCCATTTCCTCTGTAATGGTGGTAGCGTAAACTTTATCAGCAGGTACCGCTACCCTTATAATGATATTATTATTTTCCAATTTGTTTATTATTAGCAAAAAATGGGCCACCAGTCCTGAGAATTATTTTCGGTGAGTGCTTCACTGACAGGGACCGGGGTGAGGAGTTCGTCCTGTCAGAATTCAGGACTACGTCGTGGACGGGAAAAAGTAAACAAATCATAACCCACTGCATACACTCCACTGGTAATGGGTGCATGAAATGCCATCTGTTTTGTATGTGTCAAAATGTTCGTCATGTATTAAAACATGTTGTAAATTGAGGACAAATGTAGAATATTAATTGATTTTTATACATAAAATTTTTGTAATAAAGTAATCTGTATGGATGCTGAATACTTGCCAAAGACCGAACAACCGTTAGAACATACACTCAAAACAAAAAGGAAATCCGGTTTCGGGCGGTTCATAAGGACTATAATGATCATAGTCGCACTTGCTCTGATTGTGCTTGTTTATTACAAATACTTCTTTGTTTTTGGTGATGGAGTGAAAAGCGGCCATCTCAATTATGCTGTTAAGAAAGGGAATATGTTCAAAACCTACGAGGGGAAAATTATACAGGAAGGGTATAGGAGTAAAACTGCCGGAGCGATTCAATCATATGAGTTTGAATTCTCAATTAAGAGTAAAAGGATATACGATATTTTATCTGCCAATAGCGGCAAGCGGTTTGATCTTCATTACAAAGAATATCACGGAGTATTGCCCTGGCGGGGGAACACCCGATACATTGTTGATAGTATTATTGCAATGGATAATAATCAGTAGCAATCTCTACCCGGCATAAATCAAAAAAATAGCCGGACGTTTATGGATGTCTGTTTTGGTTTTTTGCCATTGAGTAACAGACATCGTTTTTATCCATTCATTTTTTCCTGTAATATCAACTGCAATACATAATAGAGTTGACGGCTTGCAGGTTTTCAGCAACGACTCAATCATTTGATTGTTCCGATACGGGGTTTCAATAAAAAGCTGAGTACATTTTTCCCTGGCAGATGCTGTTTCCAGTTCTTTTATGGCAGCTATTCTTTTTTGATTGTCTATTGGCAGGTATCCAACAAACTGAAATTGCTGACCATTCATTCCGCTTGCCATCAGAGCTAACAGAATGGAATTGGGCCCAACCAATGGTTTTATTTCAGCACCCATTTCCTGTGCAATGGCAATCAATGCCTGTCCGGGATCGGCAATGCCAGGGCAACCAGCCTCACTTACAATACCGATGTTTTTTCCTTCATTTAGCAACCGTTTAAATGAACCTGAGGTTTCATAGGAAATTATATGCCATTCATAATCATCAATAACTATTTCCCCATCAGGTAAATAATTTTTCCAAAGCTGTTTAAAATACCGTCGTGTCGTTCTTTCATTTTCTACAAAAAAAACCCGGCAATCTTTTATTGCACTGATTACATATGCAGGAATGGCATCAAAGCTATCTTCAGCTAAAACAGTTGGTATGAGATAAACGGTTGCCACAATAGTTATGTAGATTTTACTTTATGAACACTAAGTGTAGCCGCAATGATGGCATATGCAGGAGCCAGTATTATCAATAAATGCATCAGGTAAAACAAAAGTCCGTTTCCGATAGAAAGACCTTTGTGCCTGCTTGTAAAAGCAATGCTTTGTGCGGGGCTTAAATTTATTCTGGCATAGCTATAGTCATGCATAGAGAACCCGAAATAGTAACACTCCATTAATAATGCAATTACAGGAGTTATCCAGCCAACAACAGGGATAAGTGACAATAATATAAGTGCAATAAGATAGATGGTTTGCCAGCCGCAATTTCGTAAGGCGAGTTTGATGTTTCGGAAACAATCTTTCCGGATTTCTATCCAGTAGAATCGATGTTCCTTCCCTTCAATAAGGGCTTCTGTCTTTTCGCTAAGGTAGGCGAAAACAGGCGAGCCAATAATAAGAATGATGTATTTAAAGAAGGAAAAGTAAAACAAAACAAGAATCAACCGCAACATCATACCTGTCATCAGGAATAAAAAACTAAGCCATTCATTTCTTTCCTGCTGCAACCAGCTTTCAATTCTTAACTGGCTGCTGACCCATGAAACCACTTGGTTGGAAGAGTTCCAGAATATAAACATACCTGCAATAAAAAGCAGTGTATATATTATTCCCGGTCCAATTATCCACTTGATAATTTTATTTTGGCGGATAAAGCGGCGGGCTTCATCCCATGATTGAAATGCTATGACGATTTCTTTCAGCAAAGCCTTAATTTGAGTGGTAAATATAGGGAATCCTGTCTGCCGTCAGGCAGAGATGAATAGTGAATGGTGAATAGGGCCCAGTCATTTCAATCTTACTTTGTCAATGGAAAAATTACCGCTGGAATTTTATAGTCGTAACAATGTATTGCAGATTGCCCGGGAGTTAGTAGGAAAATTACTTGTAACTAATTTCGATGGCAAAACAACTTCTGGAAGAATAGTTGAAGTGGAAGCCTACAATGGAATAGTTGATAAAGCTTCGCATGCATTTGGAAACAGAAGAACGAACCGGACAGAAACAATGTTCGCTGAAGGTGGCATTGCTTATATTTATCTATGCTATGGCATCCATCATTTGTTTAATGTGGTAACGAATAAGAAAGACACTCCTCATGCAATTCTTATCAGAGCTTTGGAGCCGGTTACAGGTATTGAAACAATGCTAAAACGGACCGGGAAAAAGAAGCTGGATTTTTCACTAACAAGAGGTCCGGGAAATTTATCAAAGGCTCTTGGACTTTCTACTTTGCAAAATGGATTTAAACTGACAGAAAAAACAATTTTTATGGCTGACGATGGAATAGCGTATCCAAAAAAGGAAATTGCTGTATCTCCCAGAATTGGAGTTGACTATGCCGGTGAAGATGCATTGCTGCCTTACAGATTTTATAAAAAAGAAAATCCATATGTGAGCGGTAAACCAAAATAGGTTGTATTTTCCCTACTTAAAATAACTTTCTTGTCAAAATTACAAATCAAATTCATTTCTCTTTTTGCAGGTATAGTCATTTCACTGCTACTTTATTTTATCAATCCTTTTAATGTGGATGATACTGCTGCGAAAGTGCTGGCCATTGCCGGACTAATGATTACATGGTGGGTTACTGATGCGATACCGATGCCTGTAGTGGCGTTGATACCTCTTGTATTAATTCCATTGCTGAATATCGCCAAGTTAGAAACTACAGCTGCTCCTTATGCCAACCCGGTTATCTTTTTATTTATGGGTGGCTTGATGCTTGGTCTTGCCATTGAAAAATGGAACCTGCACCGGAGAATTGCTTTGAATATTGTTAGATTGACGGGCACAAGTGGCAACAGAATTATTCTTGGTTTTATTCTGGCAACCGGTTTATTGAGTATGTGGTTGAGTAATACGGCTACAACCGTCATGATGTTGCCAATTGCCTTATCTGTTATTCATGTAATGAAGGAGAATAACAATGGAGTTGGAAATATTGCCAACTTTTCTGTAACGCTGATGCTTGCTATTGCTTATGCTTCCAATATTGGTGGCATTGCAACGATTGTGGGCACACCACCGAATGTTGCTTATGTTGGTTATATCAATAAAAAATATGGCTATGATATTTCCTTTTTAGACTGGATGCTGCTTTGTTTGCCTATAGCACTTTTATTGTTGGGTGCTATGTATCTCGTTATGGTAAAATGGCTTTTTCCGAACAAGATAAAATCGGATGAAGGAACCAAAGAATTGATCAGAAATGAAATTCATCAATTGGGGCCATTGTCAGTTCCTGAAAAAAGAGTGCTGGTGATTTTTATTACAACAGCATTTCTTTGGGTTTTCAGAAGTATAATAAATGATTTGCAGAACACAGTTCGATTAGATGATACGATCATAGCTATTGTGTGTGGTATAGCATTGTTTATTTGCCCATCAGGTTCTGCCGGATCAAAAAATAAAGTGGAGAACAATGAATCGTTATTGGAGTGGAGCGATACCAGTAAACTTGCCTGGGGAATCTTATTGCTTTTTGGTGGAGGAATAAGCCTCGCCAATGCAATGGAAAACGCCGGGTTGATGGAACAGTTGGGTGGATGGTTGGCGCAGTTCTCTGCCAATGCATTTGTACTGGTGCTAATCATTACAATAGTATCCATGTTTATCAGTGAAGTAATGAGCAATATTGCACAGGTAATTGTTTTTGCTCCGGTTGTTTCTTCGTTGGCAGATGCAATCGGAATTAATCCGCTGATGTTGGGAATACCCATGGCTTTGGCAGCCAGTGTGGCAGGCATGATGCCGATGGGAACTCCACCGAATGCTATAGTATTTGCAAGTGGGCATATCAAGTTCAGGCAAATGGCCAAAGCCGGATTTGTAATGAATCTTGTTGCTGTGGTTTTAATTACAGTCTTTTGTTGGTTTCTTATTCCATTGTTGATGAAAGGGTAGTAAATAGGAAGGGTCATCCCGATAATTCTTTTGTAAATCCAGTATCAACGATTTTGATACTGGATTTATAATTTACCGGGGTTAGTTTATGTGTTTTGAGGCGATGTAATGGTGTTTTTTATAAGCAGGCGGATGCAGTTTCATCCGGCATATTTAGTTCGGTTTGCAATTGGACTATAAAATAATCAGGCTCGTTGTCGTTTTTGTTTTTCTGCTATCCGTTTACTTATGATGGAGGCATTGGCGGTCATCATTCCAAAAAATATCCAGGTTGTTTCGGTGGCTTGTGTCCGGGCTTTTATTTTACCCAGCAGGGAATGTTTTTTTCATTACCAAAGCTACCTTCTAGTACCGTGGCTCTTACTACAGATAAGGAGAAACGCATTGCTTTCTTTTGTTCGTCAAGTTTTCCTTCTTTTCCTTTTGGTACAAAACTGGTGGCTATACCCAGCTTGCTGCAGTAACGCCGGTTTTCATTAGTGGCATAAATAGCATCAGCACACTGAATATGGCCTTTTGTAGTGAAGAGAAAAAAACTTGCTGAGTAATTACCCGGAAGGGTAAAAATATTAATAAAAAAGAAATAAAGAGAAATAGCAGAACCCTGTAAGGGTTCAATATATGTTGAATAGAATTACAGAACGTACAAGAGAGCGACGCAACGAAAGTTGAAGAGAATTACTAAAGCTGGGCTAAAAATTCTAAGCAATATTCCGTTGATCGCCGTTAAATAACTTTCCTTCTAATACACCAGCTAATTCCACAACAGCCTTGTTGTCTTTGCTCAATGCATCCCTTGTTTTGGTAGGGAAGATGGAAACGCCATTGTAAATACTGTAATGCAATGTGAGGTTGTGACCTTTGAAACGGAACTCCCAATCAATGGTGTCGAAATCATCTTCTTTGTTGGAATAATTAACATCAAGATCCTGACTGAGGATGTTGGCAACACGATAGAATTCTTTTAATCCGCCGTCATCGGCAATTACTGCTTCGGTGCATCCGAGGGTGGTACGTAATATGAGGCTCATAGTAAAGGTGTTTAGGTTTCATAGACTGGATATAGAAGAGATTAGCTGCACATAACAATTTGTTAACTCCGGAATTTTTTAGCCTTCTTCGCATCTTTTGACGCTTTGGGATCGCCGCTGAGTATTTTTTCTGCACCTACATTTTTTCCATTGGAAGGACAACCTGTTTTTTTAGGAAACATTCTGCTCATCATCCCGCAAGAAGAAAGTGAAAAGGCTATTAGTGTAACAATTGTATAGAATCTTAGATTTTTCATAGCATATGGCTTGTTTCAATAACGAATTTAACCTTTAATAATTGTTTGTGGGATAGGAAATACACCAATTGGCAATATGCAAGTGGAAATAATTGGCAATAAGCAACTTGCAATAAGCAAATAACTTTTAAAGTCAGTAATTGCTTATTGTTTATTGCCCATTTCCAATTGCCTATTGTTCCCTGAACCAATCCGCATACTGTACATAATTATTGGCGATTCTGTCTATCTGCCCAGCAATCATTTCTTGTGGAATATCTTTTATTTTTTTAGCAGGAACGCCGGCATAAATGCTGCCTGATTCACAAATAGTGTTTTCTAAAACCACTGCTCCGGCAGCAATGATGGTATTGCTATGTACAACTGCCTGATCCATAACGATAGCTCCCATGCCGATCAGCACATTATCATGCACAGTGCAGCCATGTACTATTGCATTATGCCCGATGGATACATTGTTGCCGATCGTAGTGCCACATTTCTGAAAAGTGCAATGGATGCAGGCGCCGTCCTGCACATTTACTTTGTTGCCTATTTTAATAAAATTCACATCGCCCCGGACAACAGTATTGAACCAGAAACTGCAATCGTCACCAGCTGTTACATTGCCAACTATAGTGGCATTGGGAGCAATGAAACAATTTTCGCCAAATTGCGGATGCTTATCTTCTACAGGAAGTATTACAGGCATTTCTTTTAGATTTTATTGCGATAAAGATACAGTCTGCCGCAAAAAAGGTTTGTATTCTCTTATACCATTTTAATATACTAATTTTCTATAATTTTTGTGGTATAATGCCGATGTTGCAGCCGTTTCCCGATAAAATCGGGATTACAGATGCACAATCGGTAATAAATAAAAGCAAAGTGAATAGCCAAGATTAGTTTTTTGTGGTTGCAAGGAGTATTTTTGGCAACAAATTTCCAATCCTTTGAGCGGTATTAAAAAACTGGCGGGACAAACAATGTGGTATGGGGTAAGCTCCATAGCTGCCCGTTTTCTTAATTATTTACTCACTCCCTATCTCACGGCTACATTACTTACGCCGGATTATGGCGAAATGAGCCTGGTATATGCTCTGATCCCTTTTCTTAATATCATTTTTACTTACGGACTGGAAACGGCTTATTTCAGGTATGTGCAGCAAAAGGAAAGGGCCGATGATGTGTATAATACAATTACCGTATCATTGATTTTCAGTACCATCAGTTTTACCCTTTTGATGTTATTGTTCAGGCAAGATTTAGCCAACCTGATTTCTTTGAACGAGCATCCTGAATATATTACCTGGAGTGCTTTTATTATTGCTTTTGATGCGTTGACGAGTATTTCATTTGCTAAACTTCGCCAGCAGGGAAGACCGGTGAAATATGCCAGTATCAGGCTAGCCAGTATTTTGATTAATATCGGCATTATCGTTTTCTTTTTATCTGCATGTCCGGCCATTGCTAAGAAGAATCCTGATAGCCCATTATTATATTTTTATGATAAGAATATTGGCGTTGGGTATGTGATTATTGCCAACCTTGTTCAATCTATCATTACATTTCTTTTTCTATGGAAAGAATTCTTTTCATTCCGCTGGAAATTTAATGGAGCTCTCTGGAAAGAGATTATGTTGTACTCCATGCCGCTGATCATTGCAGGATTTGGTGGAATGATCAATGAAACATTTGACAGAATCATGCTGGGCTGGTGGTCAACTGCTGCTTCGCCAAAAACAGAAGTGGCAATTTACAGCGGCTGCTATAAACTTTCTATATTAATTACACTTTTTATACAGGCTTTCAGACTTGGAGCAGAACCATTTTTCTTTAAACAGGCACAAGGTGAAAATCCGCAACGTATTTATGCTAGGGTGATGAAAATCTTTGTGATTGTAATTTGCTGTATGTTTTTGGTGGTAGCATTGTACCTGGATATCTGGAAATATTTTCTGGGTAAAGCAGAATACTGGGAGGGTTTAAAAGTGGTGCCAATCCTGCTGCTGGCCAATATGTTTCTCGGTATTTATTATAACCTTTCCATCTGGTACAAGCTTAGTAATAAAACGATGTCTGGTGCATGGATCACATTGATAGGTGCGGCTATTACCATTACTATTAATTATCTATTTATTCCAAAGTATGGATATATGGCTTCTGCATGGGCCACTTTTGCTACTTATGGAAGTATGATGGTGATTTCATATAAATGGGGGCAGAAAGCTTACCGTATTCCTTATGCCTGGAAAAAACTACTGGCTTATATGGTGATTGTAGTGCTGCTATATTTTATTCACTTGCTGTTTGCAAAACTAGATTTAGGTGTTTGGGTAAACAGAGGCTTTGCTACAGTGCTGCTTGCTTCTTTCTTAATTTTTATTTTGAATGTGGAGAAGAAAGAGTTTCAGCGGATGCCGGTGATTGGGAGGTTTTTGAAAAAGAAAAAGTAATATTACATTATGTTTTATAGGCGAAAGGTTATATTAAGTTTATTACAAGTATTTGGAGGCAAATTAGAAAAGATAAATCTTTATAAGCTCTTATTAATTTTTTCTAAACTACAAGCTAAACCCCAATATGATTTTGTTCCATACAAGTTTGGATGCTACTCATTTTCGCTTCATGCCGATTTAGTAACAATGTATAAAAAAGAACAGCTAAAAGACGAAGACAAATCGGTAAGCAAAGTGGAGAATAAAAACTATTTGTCACTGTTAACTGAATCTGACAAAAAAATAATACAATCGATTTATCAGCAATTTTCAAATAGTTCTGGTGATGATTTAATGAGATATACATATACTAAGTATCCTTATACCGCAATCAATTCACAGACTGCTAAAAGGCTATTAACAAAAGAACAATTAGAAAAGGTTGATGCATGTCGTCCAATTTCTATTGAAACAACGCTTTTTACCATCGGATATGAGGGAATTTCTTTGGAGGAATATTTAAATAGGCTTATAAAAAACGACATTAAAGTTCTTATCGATGTCAGGAAGAATGCATTAAGCATGAAATTTGGTTTTTCAAAAAGCCAGCTGAATAACTATTGCAATAGTTTAGGAATTGAATATTTACATATCCCAGAAGTAGGAATCCATTCGGAGTTAAGACAAGAATTAAATACTCAAAGTGATTATGATAAATTATTTTCTTTTTATAAGAAAACTAGTCTATCATCTACAATCACACATCAACAAAAAATATTAGACTTACTGAAAGAGAAAAAAAGGGTAGCTCTTACTTGTTTCGAAGCTAATATATGTCAGTGCCATCGTAAACACCTTTCAGAAGCTATTACCATGCTACCTGAATGGAATTTTGAACTAAAGCATATTTGAGATGGCTTTGACCAAAGTTCTTGTTGCTGTTACTACTTATCCTTTACCATCAAGGTCTTATGACGAATTAGTTTGTACTGGCGGATTTCTACAAAATGGTGATTGGATTAGAATCTATCCTGTTCCGTTTAAATTTCTTGAATTCAAAAAATATCAATGGATTGAGTTAGAATTAAGGAAGCCTAAGAAATTTGACTTTAGACCTGAAAGCCATTCCCCTCTTTATCCAGATCTATCTGATCTCAAAATCGTAGGAGAGATAGGTACAAAATATGAATGGGAAGATAGAAAAAAAATATGCTTAAAGGAGGTCTTCGATAAAATGGACGATTTACTTAAGCTATCAAAAGACCCTACTAATAAATCAATGGCGACTTTTAAACCTGCTCAAATAATTGATTTTATTGTTGAGGAAGATGAAAGAGAGTGGAAAAAAGAATGGATTGAACAATTAAAACAAATTGATCTTTTCACTTCACACGGGAAAGAAAATTTAGCTCCGAGGATTCCAATACGTAAAGTCCCTTATAGATTCAAATACCACATTATTGATTCTGTTGGTAAAGAATCGAAAATGATGATAGAGGATTGGGAAATCGGTGCGTTATATTGGAATTGTCTTGCATCTGCAGATGGGAACGAGACAATTGCATTACAAAAAGTAAGACAAAAATATTTTGATGAGCTTGCTAAAACCAAAGATCTATATCTTTTTTTAGGGACTACGGCAGAATGGCATAGACGCAGGTCACTCAATCCATTTGTTATTATTGGAGTGTTTTATCCCTCCAAGATTGTCCAAACCAGATTGTCTTTATAAAAAGTGTTTTCAATACAACTTCACAAACGGATTATTCATTTTCTCAAAACCAACTGTTGTTATTGGTCCATGACCGGAATATACTTTTGTTTCATCCGGCAAAGTGAAAAACTGGGTTTGAATACTGTTTATTAAGATATCCAAATCGCCGCCGGGTAAATCGGTTCTGCCAACACTACCATTGAATAATACATCGCCGCCGATGATGAAGCCACCTGCTTCATGATAAAAGGAGACACTGCCGGGAGAATGGCCGGGTGTAAAACGGATTTCCAGTTCTTCGTCGCCTATTTTAATATTATTATTTTCTTTCAAATAAACCAAAGGGCCATCATAGTTGTCGAAGGGAAGCTGGTACATCAATCCGGATTGAGGCGCAAAGTCCAAAACGGGTTTTTCTTTCGTATGTAGATGTAAGTCTAAACCCCAGGTGTCGTGTACGAATTTATTGCCAAAAACATGGTCAAGATGGCAGTGAGTGTTAAGCAGCAAAACCGGAGTAAGGCCTGTCTTTTCGATACCCGTTTTTAATTCGTCCCTTTCCTCCGGGAAATAACAGCCCGGATCTATAATGCAGCACTGCTTCTGTTCGTTATACAAAACGTAAGTATTCTCCTGAACGGGACTAAAAGTGAAGGACTTAACAGTTAACATGGATGTATTTTCGTATTTTTATCAAGCCTCCCTAAATCCCTCCGCAGCCCGCCCGGCCAAGCCGTTCGGACGGGGAGGGACTTCGCTTCGCACAACGCCAAAAGTACTAAACATCTACTTTGGAATTGAGCTTATGATTATGGGAGATTGATAATCCTTTGTAATAACTTTTTTGTATTTGATGAATAGAATTACAACAGTACAAGTGAGTGACACCCGTCTGAACGGTCATCCGGGCGGGCAAGGGACGATGAACAGAACCTGCCTGACGGCAGACAGGTTACCGAAGCTGGCTACAAAAAGATATAAAAAGAGAGATTTAAAAGTTATTAGAAACAGCAAAGAGTCTATGAAGAAACGAGCAACAACCGTAATAATGAAAACCGTAAACATGATTTTGCGAGTTACACTTGACCAATTTAAAAAGATAAAAGATAGCCAAGTGAAAGTATTAAGCCTGATTGCCTGCCTTTCCGTTTTTTATGCTATGGAAACTGCAGCTCAAGTAAACACGGTGGAATTTGGTAAGAACAGGGTTCAGTACCAGAAATTCAGCTGGAAATATTACCAGACAGAAAATTTTAACACCTATTTCAGCCAGGATGGATTGGGATTGGGGAAATATGTGGCACAGGTAGCTGAACTTGAATTGAATTCTATTGAAGAATTTGTAGAGTATGGTTCGCAACGCCGCATCAACATTGTGGTGTATAATAATTATGATGAAATGCAACAGTCCAATATCGGATTGGGCATTGACTGGCAAAACACCGGTGGGGTTACCAAACTGGTAAATAATAAAATGATTGTTTATTACGATGGTAATCATGCAAATCTTAAAAATCAGATACGACAGGGTATAGCAAGAAACTTAGTAGAAAATTTATTGTTTGGAGATGATCTGGGTGAGTTTGCGGCTAACCAGGCTTTGCTTGAT
>JBBSJN010000045.1:0-16459 GCA_038257235.1 Chitinophagales bacterium | reverse complement strand
GTAAATTAGTTAGGAAGAATTGAAAAATCACTAAAAACAACTTACTAAAACAAGCCTCTGTCGCTTATATTTGCCCTGATTTGCATTGTTTTATGTGGCAATCTGATGATTTTTTACTTAAAACGATTATTTTGCAACTAAGAAAACCGGCTTTGCTGGTAAGCGACCAAGAATAAGTAGCTATGGATTACGAAATTAAACAACAAGATAAATTCAAGTATATTGAAGAAGGTACTGGTGAACCACTGGTAATGCTGCATGGACTGTTTGGCGCATTAAGTAATTTTAAATCACTTGTTGAATATTTCAAACAGCATTATAAAGTAGTTGTGCCTTTATTGCCCTTGCTTGAAATGGACATACTAAATACCTCTGTTGGCGGGCTGGCAAAATATGTCCACAAGTTTATTGAAACAAGAGATTATAATGGGGTTCATTTGTTAGGTAATTCATTAGGCGGTCATGTGGCTCTTTTGCATACATTGAAGCATCCCGAAAGAATAAAGTCATTAACACTTACCGGAAGTTCAGGTCTTTTTGAAAATGGTATGGGTGATAGTTATCCTAAAAGAGGTGACTATGAGTATATCAAGAAAAAAACGGAATTAACTTTTTACGATCCTGCTACAGCCACGAAAGAACTGGTGGATGAAGTGTATAGCATGACCAAAAACCGCATCAAGGCTATTAAGATTATTGCATTGGCAAAAAGTGCCATCAGAAATAATTTAGGAGAAGAACTTAATCAGATAAAACAGCCAACATTACTGGCTTGGGGAAATAATGATACGATTACTCCACCATTTGTGGCGAAAGAGTTTAATAAACTTATTCCGAACAGTGAGTTGCATTTTATTGATAAATGTGGCCATGCTCCAATGATGGAAGTACCTGATGAATTTAATGCGATACTGCATAGATTTTTGAAAAAACTCAACGAGCCTGCATCGATTGCATGATTGTTGATGTCTTAGTACTGAAGCGATGCACAAAGTATCGTAGTATTGAAAACAAAGCCGCTATCCATGTTAATCCGTGAATTAATATCTCAATCACTTCCTTCTGTACGTCTTACGGACAAGGTGTACCAAGTGTTGCAACACATGAATGATAACCAGGTTACTCATTTACCTATTACTGAAGGAGAAAAATATATCGGACTTATAAGCGAAGATGATCTGCTGATGGCTGATAATGACAATGATCCACTGGAAGCATTGCAACAGTCTTTTTCTGCAGTATCAGTAAAGGAAAATGAACATTTTTTGAAAGCTGTACAATTAGCCGGAGAAAATGGGTTGAGTATTGTGCCTGTTGTATCGGAAGAAAATGAATTCACAGGTGTTGTTTCCTATAACGAACTGCTTAGGCATGCTTCTTCTTTTATGAGCCTGAATGAACCCGGTGGGCTGATTGTACTGGAGATAGCCAGCAACAATTATTCCTTTAGTGAAATAAGTAAACTGGTGGAACAAAACGATGCTCAAATCACTCAACTAAATACTTCTAATGACGGCGAAACGGGAATGATGCAGGTAACCATTCGTATCAATAAACCCGAAGTATCCGATATCGTTGCAACTTTTCAGCGGTATGATTATTCCGTTAAATATTTTATCGGAGAAGAAATGTATGAGAATGAACTGCGGAGTAACTTTGATAATCTCATGAATTATCTGAAAATATAATGCCTGTTTACAATTGTAAACAATCCAATAATCCGGCTAACTTAGTTGCCTTATCCCATTAATAATTATGCGGTTGGAAAGAAAATATCATTTCTCACTCATCCTGGCACTGTTATACAGTGGTATTGTGACAGCACAAACAGATCCTGACAAACCAATTCCGGACAGCTCTGCTATTCAACCGGCTTCTACGATTGTTGAAATTGGCAAAATCGAAATCACAGGAAATAAGAAGACAAAAGCATTTATTATGCTCAGGGAAATACCTTTCAAGACTGGCGATACTTATCCATTGGATGTATTAGTAGAAAAATTTGAAGAAGGCCGGAGGCAATTAATGAATACCACTCTTTTTCATTCGGTAGTAATTGCTTCTAAAAATTTTGAAGGAAATAAGATCAACGTTTCCGTTACTGTAAGAGAAAGATGGTATTTGTTTCCTCTTCCTTACTTTAAACCGGTTGACAGAAATCTTAATCAGTGGATTATAGAACAAAAAGCAAGTTTTAACCGGGTAAACTATGGGGCTAAATTATTATACAATAACGTTACCGGAATAAATGATAAGCTACGATTCAGAGCAATAAACGGCTACACCAAACAGCTTTCATTTAGCTATGACAGGCTATACTTCGACAAAAAATTAAAATGGGGGGCCAGAGTTTCTTTTGATGCAGGAAAAAACAGGGAGATAAATTATAATACGGTTCAGAATAAACAGATTTTTTTTAAAGATGAGGATGCTTATACCCGAAGATTTATTAATGCCTACGCCGAAGTAACCTATCGCAGAGCTATTAAAACCCGCCATAGTTTTGGAATAGGATTTACCCGGGAAATAATCAGCGATACAGTTGCTGCATTGAACCCCTCTTATTTTGGTTCTGGCAGAACCAGAATTGTTTATCCTGAAATAAATTATACAATGAATTATTTTGACCTCGATTATATACCCTATCCTACAAAAGGGTATGCGGTGCAATTGTCGGTTGGGAAAAAGGGATTCAATAAAACATTAGATCTTTGGGGTTTTGAAGCAAAAGTATCTGCCAGCTGGCCCCTTTCTAAAAAAACTTTTTTTAACCTGACTACTGTCGGAGGTCTCAGGCTGCCTTTTAAACAATCCTATTTTACTCAGCGGTTTTTAGGATATGGCGATTCTTTTCTGCAGGGCTACGAATACTATGTAGTGGATGGAGTGGCCGGAGGAGTAGTAAGAACATCATTTACCAGAGAGTTTTTAAACTTTAAAATCAAGATTCCGGCTAAAAAAGGAAAAGAACCGGAACGGATACCTGTTCGCATATTTGGAAAAATATATGGCAACACAGGCTATGTACATAATCCGGTACCTGGCGAAAATTTTCTGGCGAACAAAATGCTTTATTCCGGCGGATTTGGAATTGATATACTTACATTTTATGATGTAACTTTCAAACTGGAGTACAGCTTCAATGCAGCGGGTCAAAACGGATTATTTTTGCACCGCAAAACAATTTTTTAAATATCTGCCAGTATAAACTAGTAGTAAATAAATTTGGATGAAAGCAGCGATATACAGCAGGGGAATGGTGGATGATCAGCAAAAAGATGTGCAACTTTTTTTTGATGAGCTGACGAAACAGAAAATTCAACCTGTTATTTTCCGTGATTTTTTTGAACAGATAAAGGATACTGTTCATTTGCCGGCAGATACCGCAAAATTTTCCAGAGCAGAAGAGTTGAGTGATGAAATAGAATTTATTATAAGCCTTGGTGGTGATGGCACTTTGCTGGATACCATTACACTGATAAGAAATAAGTCCATTTCTATTATGGGTATCAATTTCGGCCGGTTGGGTTTTTTAGCCAGCATTGGCCGGGAAGAGTTACAAATGGCGGTAAAAGCAATTGCCCATCGTACCTATCTGAAAGATACCCGTTCACTGATACATGTTGATGCAAGTATCCCAATATTTGGCAATGTTCCATACGGGTTAAATGAATTTTCGATTCATAAGAGAGATATCGATTCGATGATAAAAATCCATACTTATCTGAATGGAGAATTTTTAAATAATTACTGGGCTGATGGTTTGATAGTGGCCACACCCACCGGTTCTACTGGCTATTCGCTAAGCTGCAATGGACCTATAGTTTTTCCTGATTCGGGTAATTTTGTAATTACTCCTGTTGCGCCTCATAATTTGAATGTTCGCCCCATAATTGTTCCTGATAACAATATAATTTCTTTCGAAATCGAATGCCGGTCCGACCAGATAATCTGTTCGCTGGATTCAAGAAGGGAAATTGTTGATAAAAACATTCAATTAGCTGTAAAAAGAGAAGTTTTTGACGTTAACCTCGTTCGCCTGAGTGAGAACAATTTTCTGCAAACACTTCGCAATAAACTTACCTGGGGGCTCGACAAAAGAAACTAATTTCTACCTGCTGAATAAGAAATTAATTACTTTTAACGTTCTAATACACTCCAGACCATATTTTAAATAGTTATGATGAAGAAGAATATTGGAAATACACTGGCTTTAGCTGTAATGATTTGTAGTTTTAGCCAACTAAAAGCACAAGAATCCATCGTTCAGGAAGGTGAATTTGGAATTGGCCTGGGTGCCGGTCACTATTTTGGCGATTTGAACACCAGGGCTCAGTTGAACCGTCCCAAAATGGCGGCATCTGTTTTTTTTAGGAAAAACCTTGGCAATTATATTGCAGTCCGTATTGGTGCCAGTTTTGCACAACTCGGCTATTCAGATAAATACAATGCTTTTAATAAGCAGATGTTTTCCAGAAACCTGAGCTTTAATAGTAAGGTCTGGGAACTCAGTTTGCAGGGAGATTTCAATTTTTTCCGGTTTATGCCGGGTGAACCCGATTATAGTTTTACTCCTTATATTACATTAGGTGCTGGTGTATTTACTTATGATCCTTATGCCTACCTGAGAGATGAAAAAATATTGCTGCGGCCTTTAAATACAGAAGGTCAGGGAAGCACTCTTTATCCGGACAGAAAGCCTTATAGCTCAATGGCTATCAGTATTCCATTTGGTGGAGGCATCAAGTATGCATTTAATGAAAGAATCAATATAGCCTTTGAAGTATTACACCGCTTTACGAATACAGATTATTTGGATGATGTAAGCAAAACATATGTAGATCCGTCTGTATTTCCTCCAAACCCGGACGGAAGCCCTTCTAATGGCTTATTACTTAGCGACAGATCTTACGAATTAGGAACACCAATCGGTATTCCCGGCAGACAAAGAGGTAACAGTAAGCAAAAGGATCAGTTTGTAACTGCTATGTTTCATGTTACTTTCAATTTGCAATCCTATAAATGTCCTACAGGGAACTAATAAACTCAAAAAAAAGATTGATAAGTTCATATTGGAGAATGCCCTTTTTGAGGGCATTTCTTTTTTTACAAAACAAGCTGAAATACCTGTAATCATGATTACCTTTATGCCCCCGTTTTATGTCGCAGTTATTGGAAAAAATAGATAAAGGCTCACTTCCCCGTCATATTGCTATCATTATGGATGGAAATGGCCGCTGGGCAAAGGAGAAAGGCGAAGACAGACTTTTCGGTCATTATCATGGAGTAGAAAGTGTCCGCAACATTGTAGAAGGCTGTGCTGAACTGGGAGTGGAATATTTAACGCTGTATGCTTTTTCAACGGAAAACTGGGACAGACCGGAGTATGAAGTGGCGGGGCTTATGGAACTGTTGGTAAGCACTATTCGTAAAGAAGTAGAAACACTGAATAAAAACAAGATACGGCTTCATGTAATCGGAGACATGAGTATGCTGCCGGATTTTGCCAAGAATGAATTGAACGAAGCTTTGGAAATTACAAAAGTCAATACAGGGCTGAATCTTGTAATGGCACTTAGCTATAGCGGTCGATGGGAACTGGCAAATGCAGCAAAAGAAATAGCAAAAGAAGTAAAGAATGGAAAGTTAAATGTGGATGATATAAATCAGGAAACGGTACAACAATTTTTATGTACAGCCAATTTTCCTGATCCGGAACTGATGATCAGAACAAGTGGTGAATTCAGGATTAGTAATTTCTTGCTTTACCAGCTTGCATATGCCGAATTGTACTTTACAAATATCCGTTGGCCCGACTTCAGAAAGGAGAATTTATACGAGGCAATAGTTGATTTTCAGGCCAGAGAAAGGCGGTTTGGAAAGACAGGCGAACAGATAGCAGAAACAAACAAAGCAGATCAATTGTGAACGCCGTGTTATCAGCGATTTCTTTTAACAAACACTTTCGATATTTACCTTTAATTTGCCGCCTGACCAGAATGGCGGCTATTTTATAATTCGCAGAGAATAAACAATTTAAGTCCCACTAAGTGGGTATTGAATACCAGATCAAAATATATGCAACGACTTCTATCCCGATTTAGTGTTACAATGATCATAATTGTAATCTCCGTATTCAACTCCTTTGCCCAGGATGGAGATACTACAAAACCTACTTCATTAGATCCAAAGCTGATTGAATGGCAGAATGCCAGGGTGCCAAGAGAATACACAATTGCTGATGTAAAGATTACCGGTGTTAAACACCTGGATACGTCTATCGTTTATTCCATTTCTAATTTATTACCGGGTGATAAATTTATGCATCCTGGTGGCGATATTTTTGCCAAATCAATTGCAAACCTCTGGAGACAAAAATTATTTTCAAACGTAGAAATATTTGTAACAAAAGTTGATGGTGATAAAGTATGGCTTGAATTGAGTGTGCAGGAAAGACCTCGTCTTGGTAATTTTAAATTTACAGGAATCAGTAAATCAGATGCTGAAGAATTAACTACAAAAGCTTCACTTGCCAAGCAAACAATCATCACCGAAAATACCCGGAGAAATATAGTTGAGATCGTTACCAAGTTTTATACTGAGAAAGCTTACCGGAATGTAACAGTTACAATTGATGAAAAGCCGGATCCGGCTTTTGCGAATTCCAATCAAATGACGATCAATGTGGTTAAAGGAAATAAGATCAAGATAAATGAAGTTGGTTTTTATGGTAATGATAATGTAGACGGGCTGCGGTTGAAAAAGCAGATGAAGGGCACTAAAGAAATGTCGAAGTTTACCTTGAAAAAGGATGTTGCAACAAGTCCATACGGTGAGAATGAACCCTATTCATTTGGTGAGTACACTAAGGATTGGGGATTTCTTTCATTAAGTAAAACCAAAAGATTGGTTGATCCATGGTTTCGTTTTAAGCTTTTCAGCGGAGCCAAATTTGATCAGAAGAAATACGAAGAAGATATAGAAAAGGTGCTTAACTATTACAACTCTCTTGGATACAGAGATGCTCAAATTGTTGATGATACATCATACTTAACCAAGAACGGAAACCTGAATGTTGATATAAAGGTTAATGAAGGCAAGCAATATTATTTTGGAGATATTACCTGGAAAGGGAATGCTAAATATTCTGACTCCATCCTGAATGTGATACTCGGAATTAATAAAGGCGATATTTATAATATCGGCATTATGAACAAAAGGCTTGGTAAAGAAGCTGCACAGGATGGTGGAGATATCAGTGGACTTTACATGGATGAGGGTTATTTATTTTTCAGAGTAGAGCCTGTTGAAACGGCGGTGTATAACGATACGATTGATTATGAAATCAGAATGACAGAAGGACCGCAGGCAAGATTGAAAAATGTAACCATTGCCGGAAACGAAAAGACAAAGGATTATGTAATTCGTCGTGAACTAAGAACTATTCCGGGAGAGCTGTTCAGTCGTTCAGATTTAATCCGTTCACAAAGAGAATTAGCCAATCTGCAGTATTTTAACCAAGAAACAATAGAACCGGGTGTAGTACCCAATGCAGATGATGGCACAGTGGATATTAACTGGAAGCTGGAAGAAAAATCTTCCGATCAGCTTGAATTGTCTGCCGGTTGGGGCGGCGGTATCGGACTTACCGGAACATTGGGTGTTACGTTTAATAACTTCTCTATCCGGAATATTTGGAAAAAATCTGCCTGGGATCCGTTGCCAACAGGAGATGGACAGAAATTAAGTTTAAGACTGCAATCAAATGGCCGGGCCTTCAGATCGTATAATTTTTCATTTACTGAACCTTGGTTGGGCGGTAAAAAAAGAAATTCACTTACAATAGGATTTAACAATAGTAAATATTCAAATGCATTTGATCCGTTTACAGGAAGAATAGATCAGGCCAGATCTGATACAAATTATCTGAAAGTAAATGGTATTTCCGTTTCTCTTGGTAAGCAATTGAAGTGGCCGGATGATTATTTCAGTCTGGTGTATGCAATTAATCTGACACAGTATCAACTGCGTAACTATCCGATTTTCGATCAGGACTTTAAGAATGGCACTTCTACCAATATTAGTTTCAAAATAGGATTACAGCGTTCATCTGTATTTGATCCTATCTTCCCAAGAAGCGGATCAAACTTCATGACGAGTGTGCAGTTTACACCACCCTATTCATTAATAAATAATAATTCAAATAAGCAAAACGATAAATTTAAAAATCCTGAATACCATAAATGGCGTTTTAATGCAGAATGGTATGTGCCAATTGGTAAACCACTAGGAGCAGATAAGAATCGCCAGTTTGTATTGAAGATGGCTGCCAAGTACGGATTTATGGGCAGGTATAATAAGGATTTGGAGTATTCGCCTTTTGAAAGATTTCAGGTTGGTGATGCAGGGTTGACCAATAATTTTGGATTATTAGGATATGATATTGTGGCGCATCGTGGCTATCCGGTTTACCAGTCATCCGATCCAACTATAAATCCTGATCAGCAAAATGCGTCACAATTCTTTACCATATTTAATAAGTACACACTTGAAATGCGTTTTCCGCTAGTAACAAATCCAAGCAGTACAATTTATGCATTGGGCTTCTTTGAAGCTGCAAATGGATGGTATAATTATAAGGATTACAATCCGTTCAAGTTGCGCAGAAGTGTGGGTGTTGGTATGCGATTCTTCCTGCCGATGTTTGGCTTGTTAGGGTTTGATTATGGTATAGGACTTGACCGTATTACACCTGGTTCCGGATTAAAAGGTGCATCGAGATTTACCTTTATGCTTGGTGTGGAACCAGAATAATTAGATATTATATTTTCATCCTGAAAAAATTAATAACATGAAAAAGATATTTATTGCTGCTCTTAGTCTTATGCTATTGAGTGTTGCCGTTCAAGCGCAGAAATATGCTATAATAGATACCCGTTACATTTTAGATAAAATGCCGGATTATAAAGAAGCACAAAAGCAATTGGATGAGGTTGCTAAAAGCTGGCAAAAAGATATTGATGCAAAACAAGTGGATATGGATAAAATGTACCAGAATTTCGAAGCAGAACAGGTTATGCTTACGGCAGATCTAAGGAAAAAAAGAGAAGATCAGCTCTACAATAAAGAGAAAGAACTCCGTGACTTGCAGCGTAAACGCTTTGGTTTTGAGGGAGATCTGTTTAAAAAAAGACAGGAACTAATTAAGCCTATTCAGGATAAGGTTTATAATGCAGTTCAAAAAATGGCGGTACTTCGTGGATATGATTTTGTATTGGATAAAAGTGAGGGAATTACCATTATCTTTGCCGACCCAAAATTAGACAAGAGTGAAGATGTACTCAAAGATCTTGGGATAAGATAATTGTTAACAAAAAATAAATAAGACCCGAACAGTAGTTACTAAGCAACGAATGCCGGGCATAATAACTCTATAAAGCAATCTTAAAACAAACCAAATGAAAAAATTTCTTTCTGTTCTTGTGTTGGCATCCGGACTGTTCTTTGCAAATGATGCTGCTGCTCAAATGAAAATAGGCTATATACGTATTGACGATATGGTAGGGCTGATGCCAGAAACAGCTACGCTTGATTCTTTATTAGACAGATATCAGGCTGATTCAATTAACCCTCAGTACGCACAAATTATTTCTTTGTATCAATATAAGGATAGTGTATATAAAGACAGCGTAAAGCCGGCACCTCCCGCTGTAAAAAAGCAAATTGAGCAGGAATTACCACAGTTGCTATACCAGATTCAGAACTGGCAACAAATAGTAAATCAGGCTTTGCAAGCCAAGCAGGATGAATTACTGGCACCAATTTATAAAAAGGTGTATGATGCGATTAAATTAGTGGCGAAAGAAAAAGGATACACCCATATTCTTAGTAAAGAAACATTGCTGGTTGCCCCCGATGCGGATGATATATCCTTATTGGTTGCCGCTAAGCTGAAAATAAATATTCCGAAACCGGCCAGGTAATTAGCAACCGTCTAAATAGTTGAACCCTGTTGTACTTCTTGTATGGCAGGGTTTTTTACTGTATTACATTCCTATTTTTGTGTTATGACGAAGAAAGGTCCAATAGGTGTATTTGATTCCGGATACGGTGGGCTAACGGTGTTGAAAGAAATTGTAAGTAAGTTGCCGGATTACGATTATATCTATTTGGGTGATAATGCCAGAGCTCCTTATGGCAACCGTTCCTTCGATACGGTTTATCATTACACATTGGATTGTGTAAAATGGTTTTTTAAGCAAGGTTGTTCCTTAGTGATCCTGGCTTGTAACACGGCTTCTGCAAAAGCGTTGCGAACCATTCAGCAAAATGATTTGCCAATAATAGCTCCTGATAAAAAAGTATTGGGAGTTATCAGACCAACGGCTGAAGTGATTGGTACTTTTTCCGAAACAAAAAATGTGGGAGTACTGGCTACTGCTGGTACCGTGGCTTCTGAATCTTATCCGATGGAAATTGCGAAGTTCTTTCCCGATTTAAAAGTACACCAGGAAGCTTGCCCCATGTGGGTGCCGTTGGTAGAGAACGGAGAATTTGAAAATCATGGAGCCGATTATTTTGTAAAAAAGAATCTGCATAACCTATTTGAAAAAGGGGAAGCAATAGATGTTATTCTGCTGGGTTGTACGCATTACCCCTTGTTGAAGGAAAAGATTGAAGAATATTTACCGGTAGGTGTAAAGTTGATTTCGCAAGGCGAAATTGTAGCAGAAAGCCTTGCTGACTATTTACAACGACATCCTGAAATAGAAGCCCTTTGCAGCAAAGAAGGCATTCAAAAACTCTATACAACAGATTCACCTGAGGATTTTGATAATAAAGCCAGTATGTTTTACGGACAGCCTGTCAAATCAATTCATACAGGTTTATAATACAGTGGGGGTATTTACCTGATAAATTGGCCTATATTTTTTAAATAATTACTTCATTTTAAACGCTTTAATCTGACAATAGAACCAGGCGGCTTGTTTTTAAAAACAACTTAATTTCCCTTTAAATTTTACACAGCAAACCCTTACCTTTGCCGTCCTTTCACAAGCCGATGAGTGTGGTGACTTGTTGGTAAACTGAAACCTGGTCCGTTCTCCCGGCCGCATTTCATAAAAGTGAAAAAGAAAATAAACAATGAAACGTACATTCCAACCTCATCGTAAGCGTCGTAAAACTGTACATGGTTTTCGTAAACGTATGTCAACTGCAAATGGCCGAAAAGTATTGGCAAGTCGCCGTGCAAAAGGCCGTAAGAAGCTGACAGTTTCTGATGAGAGCAAACTAAAATAGAAGCACAGCTTTCTCCATAAAGGAGCAGAAGCTCAAAGCTCAGTATATTTATAGCTCCGTCCCGTTTGTAGCGAGGCGGAGTTTTTTTATTTGTATAAGTTTTGCCAAAGCAATTTACATTAGGGAAAAGTGAACGGTTAAAAAGCAGAAAAGCTATTGATGAACTGTTCAAAAATGGGAAACGATTCACCGTATCACCATTCAGGATATTTTATTGTATAACTAAAGAAGGTGGGTTACAGTTTGGAGCAGGTGCAAGTACCAGAAATTTTAAAAGGGCAGTTGACAGAAATAAAATTAAAAGGCTGGTAAGAGAAGCTTACCGGCTTCAAAAAAACTCCCTGCAATCTTTATTACAGGAGAATGGAAAAGGCTTGAATATTTTTTTTATTTACACGGAAAAGGAGATAAAGGAATATCAGCATATTTATATCCAGGTAGAAAAAGTAATAAAAAAATTATCAGCACTTGTTCATGAAGATATTTCTTAAGATACTGGCTATTCCCTTTATTTTCCTGATAAAAATCTACCAATGGATCATATCTCCATTACTTGGCCCGAAATGCCGTTACACTCCAACCTGTTCTCACTATGCAGCCGAAGCTTTAAAAAAGCATGGAGTATTTAAAGGTTTATGGCTTGCCATCAAAAGAATTTCCCGCTGCCATCCCTGGGGAGGAAGCGGTTATGATCCTGTTCCATAGCAAAATTCTAATTGCAGCTTACTTTATCGGAAATAATATCTATTTTACGACTCTTATATTAAAACCTAAAATCAACAACATGAAAAAGAATTTTCTCTCTTTAATCGTATTAGCTTTCGTAATAAGCTTTTCTTCCTGCAAATCTTCTTCATCATCATTTGATAGCGATGTTAGAAAAATGGCCGACTACCGGTGTCAGATGCAGCAGCTAATGGCGAAAGACCCATCTGACGAAAAAGCAAAAAAGGAGCTCGAAGAGTTATCAGTAAAAATGAAAGCTTACGCTGATGAAATGGAAAAAAAATATGAAAAAATGAAAGATGATAAAGAGATGGAAGCAAAAGCTGAAGCAATTATGAAAGAAGAAATGGATAAGTGTAAATAATTTATGTGTGAATTGATGTGAGCCTGCCTATTTTATAAGCAGGCTTTTTCTTTGCTACTATAATGCTACGACTGGTTGAGATTAATGAGTATGATTCAATCAAAAATAGCTGTATATTGAAAATCAATTAAAGGCTTTGATTACAGTATCTGTTATAGAAGATGATAAGAACTATCGGGAAGGGTTAGAGTTGTTGATTAACAACGCTGATGGCTTTGCAATGCTGAATAGTTATTCAACCGCGGAAAAGGCCCTGGAACATATCATTACTAATCAACCTCATATTGCCATAGTTGATATTAAGTTGCCGGGAAAAAATGGTATTGATCTTATTGCTGATATAAAACTAAAAACTCCTGATGTTCTCTGCATGGTTTGTTCTTTTTATGACGACGATGAATTTGTTTTTAAAGCCTTGAAAAACGGAGCTTGTGGCTATATTTTGAAAGACGCAATGCCACAGGAAATTCTGGAATCATTAAAAGAATTGTACGATGGCGGCGCACCCATGAGCCCTTTTATAGCCCGTAAAGTGATTGGTACTTTTCAACAAAAAGAAGAAAAACACAAATTGGCAGAATTGTCTGAAAGGGAAAATGAAATTTTAAAATTGATTTCCACAGGCCTTATTGTAAAAGAAGTTTCTGCAAAATTATTTTTGAGTGCCCATACTGTTACCAAACATCTTAAAAATATTTACAATAAGCTGCATGTCAACAACAGGATCGAAGCCATCAACAGGTTTAACCAATAATAGCTGAAAATAAAAAAGCTGCCATGTACGGCAGCTTAAAATTTTTATTACTGATATTTTAGAATCTCTCAGCTACCTGATCCCAATTCACTACATTCCAGAACGCAGCAAGATAGTCTGCTCTTTTGTTCTGGTATTTCAGATAATAAGCATGTTCCCATACATCTACACCTAAAAGAGGAACTCCTTTTGTTTCTGCCACATCCATCATTGGATTATCCTGGTTTGGAGTGGAGCTTACATCCAGTTTGCCATCTTTTTTTATAATGAGCCATGCCCAGCCGCTGCCAAATCTTGTCATACCCGCTGCGGCAAATTTTTCTTTGAATGTATCAAAGGAACCAAATGCTTCATTGATGGCATCAGCTAATTTTCCCGAAGGTGAACCACCGGCGTTAGGAGCAAGGCAGTTCCAGAAAAAAGTATGATTCCAGTGACCTCCGCCATTGTTACGAACGGCAGGAGAAATAGAGCCGGCAGCTTCTATTAACTCATCCAGCGATTTATTTTCATGTTCAGTTCCGGCTATTGCTTTATTCAGATTATCAACATATGCCTGATGATGTTTGCCATGGTGAATTTGCATGGTTTCAGTGTCAATATGTGGTTCTAATGCGCCGTGTGCATATGGTAATGCAGGAAGTGTAAATGCCATAGTTTTTTATTTTATTTTTTGTAATAGTTTAAAACAAGAGATAACAAAGTTACAAGGGTATTATGGAATCAGACTCAACTCATTTTCCGAATTGATAAATTATTGCATTGAGTAAACTTTCAGGAAAATCTTTTCAGAAAAAAATTTTATTAATAATCAAAATGATTTTTAGCAACTACAAAAAATAATAAATATTATTTTCCCAATTTTTAGTTGCAGGTTTTTGCGGGTATTATTAATATAATTTACAACTCTTTGCAAGTTATCGAATGATTTTGCGGGCAATTTCTTAAATTTGAAATACCAATACATCAAAACTTTAACGAAGGTCATTATTTATCCGGGGATTATCAATCTCCTATATCTAAACATTCAAAACTGTATTATGAAAAAAATGCTTATTCTATTTTTATTGGTACTTCCTCTTTCATTACTGGCGCAACAGCAAGTAACAGGTAAAGTAACTGATGAAAAAAACAATCCGATTGCTTTTGCGAGCATTCAGGAAAAAGGAAAATTAAATACTGTTATTGCAGATGCAAATGGCGCATTTAGCATTAACGTACAAAATGGAAATGCTGTGTTGATAATTACGTCAGCAGAGTATATTTCTCAGGAAATTAAAGTAAATAACCAGTCAACTGTAAATGGTCAGCTAAAGTCTTCCGGTAATCTGGAGGAAGTGGTAGTTACCGCATTTGGAGTTAAAAGAGAAAAAAGGTCATTGGGTTATTCAGCTCAGGATGTAAAAGGAGAGGAGCTAACCCAAAGCAAACAACCAAATGTTGTAAACGCATTACAGGGAAAAGTTTCCGGGGTACAGATTAATAGTGGTGGTGGTGCCCCGGGGCAGGGGGCTTCTATCTTAATCCGCGGTGTTAAATCACTTGATCCGGGACGAAATAATGCACCGCTATTTGTAATTGACGGTGTAATAATGGATAACAGCACTAATAATGTAGGCCAACAAGCTTCTCTTAGAGGTATGAGCAACAGGGCGGCAGATATTAACCCAGATGATATAGAAAGCATTTCTGTTTTAAAAGGTGGCGCTGCTACAGCTTTATATGGTCAGGTTGGTTCTAATGGAGTTGTTGTTATAACGACTAAATCAGGAAAAGCTGGCAAATTACAAGTAGGTGTTACTACTTCTTACGGAATTGATCAGGTTAATAAATTTCCGGACGTACAAACAAAATATACACAAGGTTATTCTGGTGTGTACGATAGGAACAGTTTCTGGCCCACCTGGGGTCCAACTGTTGCAGCAGCAAAAGCCTTAGATCCTACGCATCCGGATCAGCTATATAATCATTATGCCAGAGGGTATCAAAATGGCAATCAGTTCCGGACGAGTATTAATATGAGTGGCGGAACTGAGAATGCTTTATTAAGCAGTTCTGTATCGTATTTTAAACAAGAAGGAACGATACCTTTTACTGATTACAAAAACATATCTGCCAGGATAAACGGAACATTTAAATTCAGCGATAAATTAAAGTTTAACCCTTCTTTATATTATATCAATTCCGGAGGCCTTCGTTATAATGCAGACAGGTACAATGAAAGCCTTACCTACTGGTCACCCCGATGGGATGTGATGGATTATATTAAGCCTGATGGTACTATGAAAACCTATGGTAACAATAATCCGGTATATGGGGCAGCAACTAATCAATTTAAAGACGATGTAGATAGGATAATCGGAAATATGAATTGGGTCTATACTCCGTTTAAATGGCTTGAAATTAATTATCGGTTGGGTATTGATCAATCAAATGATTTTCGAACCTATACTGCCCCTGGCCCAAAAGGGCTTGTAGGCGAAATTCCGTATGAGGATAATGGCCGTGGTTTTGTGTATGAATACAGGATAAAAAACAGGATTTTAAACTCAAATCTTATTGCAACATTTAAAAAAGACTGGACTAAAAAGTTTGGTACAACATTACGTTTAGGAAATGAGGTAAGAGATGAGACTTATGATAGGTTAACTGCCGAAGGAACTGAACTGGATATTCCGGATCTACTTTCGTTAAATAACACTAAGTTCAGAACAACTAATCAATACAAACAGAAATACAGAATCGTTAGTTTTTTTGGAGAACTGACAATGGACTATGATAATTTCTTGTTTTTGACAGTTACGGGAAGACAGGATCAGACATCTACATTAGCACTAGGTAATAATTCTTACTTCTATCCATCCGTTAGTTTTGCCGGAGTTTTTTCTGACAAGATTAAATTGCCAAGTTGGTGGAGTTATGGTAAAGTAAGAGCATCATGGGCGGAGATTGGAAAAGATTATGATCCATATAGCTTGAATGTATATTATGATTCCTATGTACTAAGTTCCACCGGTCAGGTGCTATGGACAAGAAATGATGCAAGAGGAGATGCTACTTTACGACCGGAAAAAACTCGGACCTTGGAAATCGGTACAGAGCTGAAATTTTTAAAAAACAGGTTAGGAGTAGATTTTACCTGGTATAAATTAAACAGCCGTGATCAGATTATACCCGTATTAATTTCCCCTACAACTGGATTTACCCGCACAATAATTAATGCAGGAGAAATTGAAAACAAAGGAGTAGAAATATCATTAAATGCAGTTCCAATAAAAAATAAAAATTTTTCGTGGGATGTTAATATGAACTAT
>JBBSJN010000044.1:0-16907 GCA_038257235.1 Chitinophagales bacterium | reverse complement strand
TTGGCATTTGGGTCGTTGTCATATTTCGGATGCCCGATTGCACCAAATAAAATCGCATCGCTTTCAAGACAAGATTCTATTGTTTCGTTGGGCAATGGATCTCCTGTTTTATCAATAGCCACAGCACCCATTAAGCAATAGCTGTATTCAAACTCATGGTGAAAGAATTTTGCAATGGCATTTAAAACATGGATTGATTGCCTGGTAACTTCTGGTCCTATTCCATCTCCTTCTATAACTGTTATTTTCTTTTTCATATACCCTTGAACCCCCGTCCGACCGGATCATCCCCGCCTGAATGATCAGATCGGGCAGGCGGGCAGGCCTACAGGGGCTTTTTAGTTTTAAGATTTAATAATTCTTTTCTTTCTCGAATTTTTCGATATCAGGTTTTATACTTAATAAATAGTCAATATCATCATAGCCATTCAACAGGCAGGTTTTTTTATACGGACTGATTTCAAAATGTTCCTGCTCGCCGGTTGAGTTAATGGTGATGCTTTGATTCTCCAGATCTACAGTTAATTCCGTATTGTTGTCCTGTAAAAAAATGCGTTGTAAAAAAGCATCGCTTACTTGTACCGGAAGTACTCCATTGTTCAATGCATTGTTCTTAAAAATGTCTGCAAAAAAACTTGACACAACCACTCTGAATCCTGCATCGAGTATTGACCATGCTGCATGTTCTCTGGAAGAACCACAACCGAAATTTTTTCCTGCCACTAATATTTCACCATCAAACTGCGACATGTTCAACGGAAAGTGAGCAAAGGTTTTTGATTCATCATCATTCTCATATCGCCAGTCACGGAAGAGATTTTTTCCAAAACCATCTTTTGTTGTTGCTTTTAAAAAACGGGCAGGGATGATCTGATCAGTGTCAATGTTCTCAATATTAATTGGAACAAAGCGAGACTTGAAGCCCCCTGTTCCCCTAAAGGGGGAACTTAGTTTTGTATTTTCATATTTGTTCTTATCTGTCATTATAAATTTCAAATTTTAGTTAGCTAAAGCTCCTCCTTCGGAGGGGTTGGGGAGGCTTTCTCTTACATCCGTTACTACTCCTGTAATGGCTGCCGCCGCTGCTGTTAGCGGACTTGCCAATAATGTTCTGGCTCCGGCACCTTGTCTTCCTTCAAAATTTCTGTTGCTTGTGCTGATACAATATTTACCGGCAGGAATTTTATCTTCATTCATACCCAAACATGCAGAGCAGCCGGGTTGACGTAATATAAAACCAGCTTCTTCAAATACTTTATCCATACCTTCAGCAATTGCTTGTGCTTCTACTTGTTTGCTTCCGGGTACAATCCATACTTCTACACCAGCAGCTTTCTTTTTCCCTTTTACAAAGGAGGCAACCATCCGCAGATCTTCTATTCTTGAATTGGTACAACTGCCAATAAAAACATAATCTATTTTCTGACCTTTAATTGCATGGCCTTGCTCCAATCCCATATAGGCTAAAGATTTTGTCAAACCTGATCTGTCATTTTCATTGATTGTTTCTGTTGTAGGAATATTATTTGAAATACTAATTCCCATTCCCGGGTTGGTGCCGTAAGTGATCATCGGCTCTATTTCTTCTGCATTAAAATGATATTCTTTATCAAATATCACATCACTTTCACTAAAAAGTGTTTTCCAGTATTGTAATGACTTTTCCCAATGTTCCCCTTTAGGGGATAGGGGCTTGTCCTTCAAATAATCAAATGCTGTTTCATCAGGTGCAATCAATCCACAACGTCCGCCCATTTCAATACTCATATTGCAAATTGTCATTCTGGCTTCCATACTTAATGAACGGATAGTAGATCCGGCAAACTCCACGGCATAACCTGTTGCTCCACTTGCAGTGATTTTAGATAATATATATAATACGATGTCTTTTGAAACGACTCCTTTATTTAATTCGCCTTCAACATTGATTCGCATGAGTTTTGGTTTGCTTTGCAATAGACATTGTGTTGCCATCACCATTTCCACTTCACTCGTACCAATACCAAAGGCGATAGCACCAAATGCTCCATGTGTAGAAGTATGGCTGTCACCACACACAATTGTCATTCCTGGTTGTGTGATACCTAATTCCGGGCCTATAACATGTACGATCCCCTGGTATGGGTGACCGAGACCATATAACTCAATATCATGCTCTGCACAATTCTTAATTAATGCTTCTACCTGTAACCTGCTTAATTCTTCCTTGATTGGTAAATGCTGATTAAGTGTTGGAACATTATGATCAGCCGTTGCAACAACTTGTTTTGGACGCAAAACTTTTATGTCTCTGTTATTTAATCCTGTAAAAGCCTGTGGACTGGTTACTTCATGAATAAAATGTTTGTCGATATATAAAACAGAAGGGCCGTTGTCAATAGTTTTGACAATATGCTTCTCCCAGATCTTCTCAAATAATGTTTTACCCATTTTAATTATGCAAGTGCTGTTTTCGATTGATATTGTTTTGCTATTGTAGTAAGATCATTATCCTGCACTTCTTTTTTACTGTCCGCCACTTTTAAAAATTCATCATACAACACATCTACATCCTGTTTGTCAAATTGAAAACCGAGATTTTGAAAACGATAAGCTAAAGCACTTCTTCCACTTCTTGCTGTCAGCACTATTTTTGAGCTGTCGGCTCCAACTGCTTCTGGTTTGATTGTTTCATATGTTTCAGCATTTTTCAAAAATCCATCCTGGTGAATACCGGATGAATGAGAAAATGCATTGCTGCCAACAATTGCTTTGTTGGGCTGCACCGGCATCCGCATTGTGTCGGAAACCAACCGGCTGATCGGATTTAATTGTTGTGTTTTAATATCAGTATATAAACCCAGGTGTTTATGCTGTTTGATGACCATCACCACTTCTTCTAATGAAGTATTGCCTGCTCTTTCGCCTAAACCATTGATGGTACATTCAATTTGCCTTGCACCGGCAATAACACCTGCAATGGAATTAGCAGTTGCCAATCCTAAATCATTATGACAATGACAGGAGATGATGGCCTTATCTATATTAGGTACATTATTAATAAGATAAGCAATCTTTTCTCCGTACTGATGTGGCAAACAATAACCAGTAGTGTCAGGAATATTTACTACCGTTGCGCCAGCTTTAATAACAGCTTCAATCACTCTTGCCAAATATTCATTCTCTGTTCTACCGGCATCTTCGGCATAGAATTCAACATCGTCAACAAAGTTTCTTGCCCATTTAACACATTGAATAGCTCTTTCTAAAATCTCATCTTGTGTAGAATTGAATTTTGCTTTGATGTGCAGATCAGAAGTGCCGATACCGGTATGTATTCTTGGGCGGGCAGCATGTTTTACCGCTGCGGCTGCTACTTCTATATCTTTTTGTACAGCACGGCTTAATCCGCATACAGTTGCATTCTTAATTGCTTTTGCAATCTGGCTTACTGAATCAAAATCGCCGGGAGAGGAGATGGGGAAACCTGCTTCAATAATATCTACGCCTAAGTGTTCCAGTTGCAAAGCCAGTTCCAGCTTTTCATCAGCATTCAACTTACAACCAGGCACCTGCTCTCCATCCCGAAGTGTGGTGTCAAAAATCTGAACTTTGCCTTCTGCCATAATAAATTGATAAATAAGTGAGTTAAGATTGCAGGCTTCTTATTTTTGTACGGCTGTTCAGCCGATAAACTACCTGCGCATCTAAATTAGAATGGATAAAATGCAAGTAAAAATCATAATGGAACCGGTTTTACAGCTTTTAAAGGGTAGCGTTTTCGCTGAAACCCTTTACTGGTAAAGATTTTAAACTTTTAAATTACAATGCCCAACCGCTCAACAGATGCCTTATTTCAATTGGTTAAATCGCTGGAAAAGAGTGAGAAACGCAATTTTAAGCTTTATGCAAAGCGAAACTCATCTTCTGAAGACCTGAAGGTGGTTCAGCTTTTTGATGCACTGGATAAAATGAATGACTACAATGAAAAGGAATTACTGAAAAAAACAAAGAGTGTAAAGAAGCAGCAGTTGTCGAACATCAAGGCGAATTTATACAAGCAGATCCTTTCAAGTCTGCGATTAATAAAAGAAGAAGATAATATTGATATTCACCTTCATGAGATGATGGATCATGCCCGTATCTTATATAATAAAGGATTGTACCTGCAAAGTCTGAAAATGATTGAGCGGTTAAAAGAAACGGCCAAAGCTCATCAGCAACTTACTTTTTTACAGCAGGCATTGTTCTTCGAAAAGAAGATCGAATCATTATTCATTACAAGAAGCATTCAAAACAAAGCTGATCTGCTAACAACGGAATCCGACACCGTAACAAATCAGCTTACGATAGTTAACAATCTTTCAAACCTTTCTTTGCAATTATATAGCTGGTATATAAAGAATGGCCATGCCCGAAACAGCAAAGACATTGCAGAGCTACGTAACTTCTTTGAAAAGAATCTTCCTTCAATTGCTGAACAGTATACAGGCTTTTATGAAAAGCTATACCTGTACCAGAGTTATGTATGGTATGCATTTATCCGGCAGGATTTTTTACAGTATTACCGCTACTCGCAAAAATGGGTGGATGCATTTGCAACTTATCCGGAGCTGATAAAAATAGAAACCGCCAGTTATATAAAAGGAGTGCATAATTTAATGAATGCACAGTTCAGTTTATTGAGCCAGGATAAACTGGCGAAGAGTATCAGGCAATTTGAACAATTTACCAAGCAAAAGTTCTTGCAGGACAACGAGAACAATCGCATACTGGCTTACCAGTATTTATATACAGCAAGGATCAATCTATATTTTCTGCAAGGCAATTTTACGAAAGGTCTTCGTCTTGTTCCATTTCTGGAAGAGATGTTGAAAGAGTATGGCTTGTATTTAGACACACACCGTGTATTGGTATTCTATTATAAAATTGCCTGTTTGTATTTCGGCAGTGGCGATAATGAAAAGGCGATTGATTATCTCAACCGGATCATCAACCAGAAAGGAGATCTGCGAACAGACCTGCAATGTTATTCAAGACTATTGCACCTCATTGCACATTATGAACTGGGAAATTTCGATTTGCTGGAGTATTTAATAAAGTCGGTGTATCGCTACATGGCAAAAATGGAAAACCTGAGTAAGGTAGAAGAAGAGATGTTTGCATTTCTGCGTCGCTCCTTCCATGTTGGAGCCAAAACTCTGAAACCAGAATTTGAAAAATTAGTAACTAAGCTTAAAAAGTATGAAGGCAATGCTTTAGAGAGCCGTGCCTTTGTTTACCTCGATGTTATCTCCTGGCTCGAAAGTAAAATAAGTGGTGTAAATGTGCAGGATGTAATAAAAGAAAAATTTTCAGCAGGAAAGAAAAGGAAATGAAAATTATTGGCTCAGCTATAGTACTACCCTCTGCGGCAGACAGGGTAGTACTGCAGCTCGTTACATATAACATTTGAAAAGATTCGGGAGCCTGCCCCGTTCTTGAAACGGGTTCTAGCCCGGAATGACGAAGGGGTTTGTGTATAACTGCTGAAGAAAGTCTTCCCAAAAAATGGCTGTTCTTACTTACATTTGCGCAATTTGTAATTAACCCAACCCCTTCCGGAAGGGGATAAAAAAGAAGAATGACTGATAAACCTACTCCCGCCGTTTTATTGTTAGCTGATGGAACTGTTGCTCATGGACAGGCTTTTGGTGCCATTGGCACCACCACCGGCGAAATTTGTTTTAATACCGGCATGACCGGTTACCAGGAAGTATTTACCGACCCTAGTTATTTTGGACAGATACTGATCATGAATGCAGCGCATATCGGCAACTATGGTGTGAAGGAAGCAGATGTGGAAAGCGACTCAGTGAAAATAAATGGGTTGATCGGCCGTAACCTTGAAGACCAGTACAGCCGTAAAATGGCAAAGGGTTCGCTGAACGATTACCTGAAAGAAAATAATATTGTCTCGATAGAAGGTGTGGACACAAGGGCATTGGTGGCACATGTACGTACCAAAGGTGCGATGAACTGTATCATATCATCTGAGACAACTGATATTGAAGTGCTGAAGGAGCAACTGGCCGAAGTGCCGGATATGGATGGATTGGAACTGGCATCTGTGGTGAGCACTAAAGAAGCATACGAAATGGGAGATGCGAAGTCTGCCATCCGCATTGCAGTAATGGATTACGGAGTGAAAAGAAATATTTTGAACTGCATGGTGGAGCGGGGAGCATTTGTAAAAGTGTTTCCGGCAAAAACTTCGCTGGCTGAAGTGAAAAAATTTGAACCACATGGTTATTTTATTTCCAACGGCCCCGGCGACCCGGCACCAATGGACTATGCAGTAAACACATTGAAAGAAATACTGAAAGAAGACAAGCCGGTGTTTGGTATTTGCCTTGGTCATCAGTTGCTGGCAAGGGCGAATGATATTCCTACATTTAAAATGCATCATGGTCACCGGGGTTTAAACCACCCGGTGAAGAATTTAATAACCGGCCGTTCGGAGATTACTACACAGAACCATGGCTTTGGTGTGGACCCTGAAGCAATGAAGAAGGCTGACCACCTGGAAATAACTCATGTAAATCTGAATGATAAATCAATTGAAGGTATACGAGTGAAAGGGAAACCTGCCTTCTCTGTACAATATCACCCGGAAGCTACACCGGGGCCGCATGATTCAAGGTATTTGTTTGATGAGTTTATTGAGTTGATAAAAGCTCAGAAGAATTAACAGAATGCTTTGCTATTGATAGTCGGGAAGAAAAAAAGACAGTAATTTTTTTTCATTCTCTTCACGGCAATTATTATTTGTGATTTTCATGCTGCCGTCTCTTTGATGAATTTATTGAGTTGATAAAAGCTCAGAAGAATTGATAGAATGCTTTGCTATTGATAGCCGGGAAGAAAAAAAGACGGTATTTTTTTTTCATTCTCTTCCCGTCTTTCCGGCAATTAGCTTAGTGATTTTTAGGGTGCTGTCTCTTCAATAAATTTATTGCATTAATAAAGGCACAGAAGAATTATTTGAATGCTTCGCATTTTTTTTTATAGCCGGGAAGGTAATAAGACGGGAAGATTTGTATTCATTTTCTTCTCGCCTTTCCGTCTTTCCGGCAGAATCTTCTTTTTGCTTTAACCTCTTTTGAATTTGTTTTATATTCGGGCAATGAAAATCGCCATTATCAACGGACCTAATCTTAACCTGCTCGGCAAAAGAGAAACAGACATCTATGGTAATATGTCTTTCGAGCAGTTTCTTGCTTCCATGAAAGAGAAATATGCCAATATTGAAGTAAGTTATTACCAAAGTAATGTGGAAGGTGAATTAATTAATGAATTGCAAAGAGTAGGATTTGATTTTGATGGTATCATTTTCAATCCCGGAGGTTTCACACACACTTCAGTGGCAATTGGTGATGCCATTGCAGCCATCAAGGCACCGGTGGTGGAAGTACATATATCCAATGTACATGCCCGCGAAGAATTCCGGAAACTGTCTTATGTTTCAGGCAAAGCAGTTGGAAGTATTTTCGGCCTGGGATTAAAAGGGTATGAGCTGGCGATGGAATGGTTTATTAATAGATAATTTTACTGACTCATCTCAGGTAATCATATAAGTATCCTCATTTCTGATGTTCTATTAAGTTATAGTTTTGCAGCATGAAATTACCAGTCAATTATCAAACTGCAGATGAAGCCTTGTCTGTAATTCATTCCGGCAACAGAGTGTTTGTACAGGGAAGTGCACAGACACCCCTTTTTTTATTGCGGGAATTAGCTAAGAAAGCCCCTGTTCTTAAGAATGTTGAATTAACCTTTATTACAGTGCAGGGTGATATTGAACTGGACAAGCCTGAATATGCTGATTCATTTCATATCAATTGTTTTTTTGTATCCGGTTCTGTCCGAAAAGCTGTCAATGAAGGGAGGGCAGATTTTATTCCTGCTTTTTTAAGTGATATTCCTGATTTGTTCCGTTCAGTATTGAAAATAGATGTAGCGCTGGTGCAGGTTTCTCCGCCTGATGAACATGGTTATTGTTCTTTAGGTGTATCCGTTGATATCGCCAGAAGTGCTGTCAATACAGCCACCCATATCATTGCACAGGTGAATCCAAGAGTACCCCGTACACATGGAGACAGTCTTATTCATACCAAGCGTTTTACTTCAATGGTTTATCATGAAGAAGAATTGCCTCAGGTGGATTATGGAGCCAAAGTCGGTGAAAAAGAATTGAAAATCGGGAAACTGATCGCAGCAATGGTGGAAGACGGCAGCACATTGCAGGTGGGTATCGGTACTATTCCGGATGCAGTACTTAAATCGCTTACCAATCATAAGAATCTTGGTTTGCATACTGAGATGTGTAGTGACGGGATCATTGATCTTTTCGAATCGGATGTAATTAATAATTCTAAAAAAAGAATACATCCCAATAAAACTGTTACAGGTTTTGCCATTGGTACCAGGCGATTGTATGATTATGTCGATGACAATCCAGCCTTTGCATTTCTGGATATTGATTATGTAAATGATCCACATGTTATCCGGCGAAATCCGAAAGTAGTTGCGGTTAATAGTGCTATAGAAGTGGATTTAACGGGTCAGATCTGTGCAGACTCTATTGGGACAATTCAATATAGTGGCATTGGAGGACAAATGGATTTTATGCGGGGTGCAGCACTCAGCGAAGGTGGAAAACCGATCATTGCATTAACGAGTCGAACGACAAAAGGTGTTAACAGAATTGTTCCTTATTTAAAACCTGGCGCCGGCGTTGTCACCACACGGGGGCATGTTCATTATGTAATCACAGAATATGGAGTTGCCTATTTATTTGGTAAAAATCTTCGCCAAAGAGCAAAAGCTTTGATAGCAATAGCCCATCCAGATGACAGGGAGTCGCTTGAAAAAGCATGTTTTGAACGTTTTAAGGTGTTTTGATTCTTCGGTTTAGATTTTATTTTGAAATCAGTGGAAAAAATCCTGTTTTTCCGGTAGATTATTTTTAATTTTCTATATCTAGTTTCAACCAAAACCTGACTATCATGAAGTATCTACTGCTTTTCATTACCATTATTGCGACACTACGTTCATCTTCCCAAAAAATTTTATCGCCTGTACAAATTGCTGAACGGAATAAACCCGGCACAGTTATGATCCAGGCAACTTTCAAAGGCACCGTATCGGCTATAAAGCCAGAATTTGATGAAGCGGCTCTCCGTGAATTGGCACTGGAAGTAAAAGAAGGTTTAGAAGAAGAAGATATGTTTACAAAAGATCTGTTCTGGAACCTCTACATCAAGGCTTTTTGTGCCAATGTTTCGAAGTATATGATGAAAGGGAGAGAAACAGTGAGTAAGGAATTGAATACAACGATGATGGGTTCGGGTTTTATCATTACGCCGGATGGTTATGTCATCACCAATGCTCATGTGGTGGATGAAAATAGTGAAACAATGAAACAGCGATTTGCGCAACAGGCTTTTCAGGAAATTATAGAAGATGATGCGAAAGAAATGGAAAATACAATGGGCCGAAAACTATCTGACGATGAAGCAAAAGCATTAACGGATGCGAACAGCTGGTATTTTTCGCAAACCTTAACTGTTGGAAATATTAATAAAGATTTTAGTGTGGTGATGGGTATTTCGGGAGATAAAAATGAAATTATTCCGATGGTAATACCCGCAAAAATTGTAACACAAGGTGCTGCTATACCGGGAAAGGATGTTGCGATTTTGAAACTGACGAAGAAACATGTTTATCCAACTATACGCATAGGGGATGATAAAGGGATGAGAGTAGGCGACCAGGTGTATGCATTGGGTTATCCGGCTGTTGCTACTTTTCATCCGCTCATTTCAGAAAAATCTGTTTCGGAGGCCACACTTACAAGAGGATTGGTAAGTGCAAAAAAGAATATGAAAGATGGCTGGGAAGTGTTGCAAACAGATGCTTCTATTACGCATGGCAACAGCGGTGGTCCAGTGTCTAACGAACAAGGCGAAGTGATTGGTCTTGCTACGTTTGGGAGTATTGATGAGCAGCGGGGGCAGGAAGTGCAGGGCATGAACTTTATTGTGCCGGTTACAATTGTTCAGGAATTTATTGAAAAGGCAGAAGTAAAACCGGAGATGAGTGATATATCACTGGCTTATGAAGGTGCTTTGGATTATTTTGACAAAGCCTGGTATAAAAAAGCATTAGCCAAGTTTAAAGAAGTAAAAGGAATGAATAACTCTTTTCCTTTTGTAGACAAGTTTATTGAAGAAACAGAAAGCAATATTGAGAAAGGGTTGGATAAAGAGCCAAAGGGTCTTGACCCACTGTATTATTATATCGGCGGTGGAGCATTGCTGTTTGTGTTGGTATTGATGCTGGTGTGGAGAAGAAAAAAGGTGAAATAAAAGTGCATTATTCTGCTTGATAAACAAGACTTTCATGGACCGACACATTGGGCAAAAAAATACCCAGTTGCAGAATTAATTCTATAATTCCATTCAGTAATAAAGTTATTTTTTTTGGTATAATATTTTCGGTAATAAAGAGATATACAATTTTACAGCTAATCGCTTACTTTTTATTGAAATAGATTACCATGAAAGCAGTTTTATTATTAGTGGCAGTGCATTTCCTGATCATGCACCAAAGCAAGAAAAATGAACAATCTCATATAAATAAGGAGATGAAATCGATAAATCCTTCCACTTTACTTAGTAGCAAACAATACAGCCCTCAAACAATATCGCCACTTTATTATTATCCAGGTATAAGTGAATTAAAAGGATACTCAGCAAACAACTGGGACATTAAATAATCAACTGACGGCATCGTAGTGTTTAAAATGATTATAAGTAAAAAAGATTATTTAATTTCATCGTAATCAATCATTTGCCTTTTTTGTAGGTTGAACGTTAACTTTAAATATACCTGCTTATGAGTCTGCTGCAAAAAGTTAAAAGAAATTTTAGAATTTCCCGAAACGGATCCATGAAAAACGGAATTGTGAAAGGAAATGGAGAGCTGCATTCTTTAGATTTTTCTTCATCTCTATTATTTGATTTACTTGCTCTACCCGTTGCATACATCGCACCTGATTATACTTACAAATATGCTAACCAGTCATATGCAGATTGCTTCGGCAAAAATGCAAACGAAATTTGTGGCAAGAATATTAAAGATGTTCGGGGTAGAGATTCCTTTGAAATAATCAGGCCTTTTCTTGAAAAAGCATTTAATGGAATAGAAACTCTCTTTGAGGATAAACTTATTTTAAATAATTCAGAAAGGTTTATTGAAGCCGTGTATATGCCTGACAAAAATTATGAAGGAAAGATAAACGGAGTTGCGGTCCATATCAGAGATATTACGATTCAAAAACAAAGCCAGCAATTGATATTAGAAAACCAGCTGGAAATAACAGATTATATTGAAAATGCTGCTGTTGGGCTTCATTGGGTAAACGAAGAAGGAATAATTATATGGGCCAACCAGGCAGAACTGGATATGATGGGATATGAAAAGGAAGAATACATCGGGCATTCCATTACAGAGTTTCATGCTTCTGGCGAAACAATCAATGATATTCTTAGCAGGTTAAAAAATAATCAAACCCTGTATCAATATGAAGCAAAACTTCGTAGAAAGGACGGCGATATCCGAACTGTTTTAATTAATTCAAATGTATTCTGGAAAAAAGACAAGTTTATACATACCCGTTGTTTCACAACAGATATTACAGAGCGAAAGCAACTTGAAGATGCCTTAAAAACAAGTGAACAAAATTATCACCAGATTTTCAGTCAGGCACCGGTTGCAATTTCTATTTTTAAAGGGCCAGATTATATTGTAGAGTTTATAAATGAATTGTCGCTTAATATCGGAGGTTTAAAGGAGCAGGACATTTTGAAAAAACCATTTTTTGATCTGTATCCTGAGCTTGAAGAACAGGGTCTTAGAGAAATAGCAGACAAGGTAGCTGCTACCGGAGAAAGGTTTGTTGCAAAAGAATTTTATATAGAATATCATGTAAAAGATGAAATACGAAAAGGGTGGTTCAATTCTGTAATGGAGCCTTTCCGAGATGAGACTGGTGTCATATGTGGCATTGTAACATTGTCCAGTGATATAACTGACCTGGTGGTAAGCCGTAAAAAAATTGAGGAGAAAGAGAGAAAATACAGTGAATTATTAAAAGGTATTCCACATGCCATTTATACCTGCAATAAAGCTGGGCAAATAACCTATTTCAATGAACATGCTTTAAATATTTGGGGAGCGGAGCCCAATATTGCTCCGGAAGTAATGTATTGCGGATTTGAAAAAATGTGGTTAATGAATGGCCAATTGGTTCCGGCCGATAAAACGCCAATGGCGCTGGCAATTCAGGAGGGGCAGTCATTTTATAATACGGAGGTCCTTGCGGAAACAAAAAAAGGTGAAAAGTTCTACCTGCTTGTTAATATTAACCCCTTGTTTGATGAACAGGGTAATCCAACCGGTGCCATTAATATTTTCCAGGATATTACAGATAGGAAATTGATGGAAAAAGAATTATCGGAAAGTGAAAAAAAATATAAGCAGTTAATTTTTAGTTTGCCTGCAGCAATTTATACGACAGATAAAAATGGCGTCATTACACATTATAATGAAGCTGCCGCAGAATTATGGGGCCGGCGGCCGGAAATTGGTAAAGACCTATGGTGTGGTTCCTGGAAGATTTTTGAACTGGATGGAGTTACAGAAGTTCCTTTGGATAAATGCCCGATGGCCGTTTGTCTGAAAGAAGGAAAGAAAGTTTTAGTTGACGATTCCTTTATTGTTTATAGACCCGATGGAAGTCACCGGTATTTCCAACCATTCCCGGAACCGATTTTTGATTCAGAGGGAAAGCTATCAGGCGCCATTAATATGTTGTTTGATGTAACCACCAGAAAGACTGCTGAAGAACAGCAAGCCAGGTTAGCTGCAATTGTAGAAACTTCTGAAGATGCTATTTATAGTACGACGCTGGATGGAATTTTAACCAGTTGGAATAAAGGAGCTGAAAATTTATTTGGTTATAAATCTGAAGAAATAATCGGACAACCGGTTAACATATTATGTAATGATGAATTCAGAGATGAAATGGAAGTGCTTATGAAAAATGTGCTTGATGATAATACTTCGGCTCATTGTCTTGAAACCAAAAGGCACAGAAAGGATGGTCAGCTGGTTGATGTCTTTTTATCAGTATCATCTATCAAAGATGCTCAAGGTAATATTAAAGGCACTTCTCGTATAGCCAGGAATATTACTGAACAGAAAAAATTAATAAAAGATCTGCTGGATAATGAAGAAAGACTCCGCATGGCCATCGAAACAACCTTGATTGGTACCTGGGAACAAAATCCTACAACCAGGAAACTAATATGGTCGGACAGTTGCAAAAATATCTATGGCATTCCGGTAGAAAATGAACCCGATGAGGATGAAGTTATAAAACAAAATCATCCTGACGATCATGAATATATCAGGAATTCAGTTCTGCAAGCAATGAATCCAGAATCAGACGGTAACTTTTCAATAGCATATCGTATATACCGGGCTAATGATAATGCATTACGATGGATTAAGGTAAAGGGAAAAGTTTTATTTAATAATGGAAAAGCTGATCGATTCATCGGTACTATGCTGGATATAACAGATCAAAAACAAAAAGACCAGCATTTGAAAGATAGCATAAAATTATTTTCCGAAATGGCTGAAAATGTGCCTGCCATGATCTGGATGTCAGGTGATGATAAATTCAGTGATTATTTTAATAGAACATGGCTTGCTTATACCGGCCGCACAATTGAGGAAGAGAGTAATGAAAGATGGCTGCAGAATGTGCATCCGGATGATGTACAAAAATGTATTGACAGTTATTATAAGTCTTTTAATGAACAAAAAGGCTTTTATACAGAATACCGTTTAAAAAGATATGATGGTGAATACAGGTGGATAGCAGATAACTCAGTTCCCAGATTTAATGAAAACGGTAAATTTGCCGGCTTTATCAGTGCCTGCACGGATATTGATGATCAGAAACGATACAGTGACAAAATCAGGGAAAGTGAGCTGATGTTGAATACTATTTCTAATGTGTCTCCCGTAGGTTTATGGATGACAGATGTTGACGGCCAATGCAATTTTGTGAATCAGACCTGGTTGGAATGGTCGGGATTGACATTAGAAGAAAATTTTGGGGCAGGTTGGTTGCAAATAGTGCTGGATGAAGACCGGCAAGATGCTCATTCAAAGTTTATGTCTGCAATGGATAATAAAATAAAATACACAGCAGAATTCAGATTTAAAAGACATGATGGAGAAATAAGATGGTGCCTGACAGAAGGGTTTCCCTTTTTTGGCATTACGGGTGAATTTGCCGGCTACGCCGGAAGTGTAACAGATATTAGTGATTTTAAAAGAATGGAATCCCGGAAGGATGATTTTATTAAAATGGCCAGTCATGAATTAAAAACACCAATAACTTCTATAAAAGGGTATGTGCAGTTGTTATTAAATATATATGAAGAATTGAATGAGGATAAATTCCAGTCGTCAAAAACGCTGGCAAAATCCTCTTTGCAAACTATTGAAAGGCAGGTTTCAAAATTAACCCGGCTTGTTTCAGAATTACTAGATCTTTCAAGGATCGAATCTGGAAAACTGGAGTTGAATAAATCTGAATTTAATCTTGGCGACCTTGTTGAAGAAACCGTACAGGAAGTACGGCTTACCACAGCAAGTCATGCAATTATCATCTTTAATGATTTTGAGAAAAAAATTTTTGGAGACAAAGACAGAATCGCACAGGCCCTGTTAAACCTTTTGACCAATGCTATCAAGTACTCACCGGATTCCAATCTGATAGAAGTATCTGTTAAAGAAAAAAATAAAAATGCAATACTGAAAGTAAAGGACTACGGTATCGGTATTGATATGCAAGATCAATCAAAGTTATTCGAAAGATTTTATCGGGTAGAAGGCAAGAGTGAACAAACATTTCCAGGTTTTGGAATTGGTTTATTTATCGTTTCAGAAATAATTTCAATGCATGACGGTACTATCTCAGTTACTAGTGAAAAAGGTAAAGGGTCTGAATTTATTATAAAATTACCAGTTACTTAAAAAATGAACAAGTATAAAGTTTTTATTGTTGATGATGACCCGGATATTGGATCAATGATACGTATGATGCTTGAATATAAAGGTTTCCAGGTGGAATTGACCGACAAAGGTGCTTTGGCTGAAGAAATGATTAAAAGTTTAGCACCAGACCTGATAATTATGGATATGTTTTTATCTGGTGTAAATGGAACAGATATTTGCAGACAATTAAAAAATGATGAAACAAGCAAAAGGATTCCGGTGGTGATGATTTCTGCACATCCGAATGCAAGAGAAATATGCCTTGGCGCCGGAGCAGATGCTTTTATTGCCAAGCCTTTTGATATGGATGATATTCTACAACAAATTAATGAACTTCTTTTTGCTAGAATGAATAATCCAGGGAATAAATAGGAATATTATTTGCTCCGTCATTTTTTTGTTTCACTTTTTTTGGTTCTCTTTTTCATCTAGTCGGGTTCTTGTATCAAATTTTTTGCTGATCATCTATTTTCGCCACATATACAGGATTTCCGACAGATAGTTTTGTTACTCTTTTAGCAGCCAGTTATTTGCCTGTTTATGATGGTATTAAAGTTACTGTGGAAATGCGCTGTCGGAAAAAGGAAAATAAGTAAAAAGGGGTTTTATATTGGACACAAAAAAGCCGGTTTTTACCCGGCTTAAAAAATGATTAACAATAGTACCAATACTTATAGTAGTAGCAGTATCCCCAGGCATCACAATAGTAATACCAGTAGTAACACATACCGGCACCACGGGAAGCATCGGGTGCTTTGTAAGATTTTTGGAAATCCAGAATGGCAGTGGTAATAGCTTTTGCATCTGCATTGGTTAATGCCTTACCTGCAGTGTAGCTAACATCCTTGATAGTAGCCTCTTTTTTAGAACTACCCCGGCTTGCAGAAAGGTCTGCATTAGCTACCATACTCAGAAATCCGATGTCAGCATCTGTAAGAACAGTACCTTCTTTCATTGAAGAAATTGTTTTTTCAGACTGACCGAACGCAACTGACATTGATAAGAGCAATGAAGCAGCAAGCATAAACTTGATTTTTTTCATACTTTAAATAGTTTGATGATGAATGTGGTTTAGAGATGAATATATTGATTTTTTCGAATAAACAATTTTCAATCTCTTTATTTCCCAAATTTACTATTGATGTAAAAGTTTTCTATACCCATTGTTGGGTATTTTATACTAAATGCAAAATATAATCTGGGTAATTGGACCATTTTGTTCAACAGTAAATATTTTTATTCAGGAACTGACTCATCATCATCTTCTTCATTATTAGTCTTTTTTACTTCTTTCTTCGGCTTTGGTTTCTTCTTCATCCATTCAGGGTCCAGCTTTAATTTTTGTACATCATCCAATTTAGCAATATAAATGCTGCGTCCATGTGTGCCCAGCACTATTTCATTTTCTCTTTCCTGAATAGCAATATCATGTACCGGCATCGATTTGGGTGTGCCTGCGTTCCAAAGCATGAAATTATTTCCTTTGTCAAAACTTACATATAAACCACCATCTGTGCCTACATAAATTATATTTTCATCTTTCGGATCTTCTTTCACCACATTGATGGGTTCGTAAGGAAGATTATACCCTGTTTTTTTCCAGGTGGTTCCATAATCATCACTTACATATAAATAAGGAGCAAAATCATCGAAACGATAACCATTTAGTGATGCATATACTCTTGAAACATTGTGTTGTGACGCTGTAATACGGCTAACCCAGAGATTGTTAGTTTTAAGTTGGACGTTTG
>JBBSJN010000043.1:0-17277 GCA_038257235.1 Chitinophagales bacterium | reverse complement strand
CTAGAGTTGAAACACTCAAACAAGATACTTTATAACATCAGAAAAGTTCAACAAAAACATGACCCTGAACTATTCAAGAAATTAACTGACAATATTTGGGAATTTAGAACTTTGTATCAGGGCCTTCAATATAGACTGTTAGCATTTTGGGACAAAACAGATAATACAAACACCTTAGTTATTTCGACACATGGTTTTATAAAGAAACAAAGCAAAGTACCTAATAACGAAATATCAAAAGCTGAAATGCAACGAAAAGAATATTTTCAAAGCAAATTAAAAAAGTAGAAAATGAAAACATACACTTTAGACAAAGTTCAAGACAAACTAATAGGCAAAAAAGGAACACCAAACAGGGATAGGTTTGAGTATGAACTTCAAATGGATTTAATTGGTAAAGCAATTAAAGAAACAAGACAAGAACGAAAATTGACACAAGAACAACTTGGAGAATTGGTTGGTGTTCAAAAAGCACAAATTTCCCGACTTGAAAACAACGCAAGCAATGTAACAATTGACACATTGATGAAAGTTTTTACGGCATTGAAAGCAAAAGTGAAACTTCAGGTTGAATTACCACATGCAAAATTTAATGTGGCAAGATAAAGCCACGGCGAATAAAATTATGCAAAACAGGGAAGTTCAATAAATTCCCTGACATTGTAAAGCCTCCAAAGTAAATTTGCCATATGCAATTAAACGATCTATTTGATAAAGCCCTCAGACTGGGTTCTTTAACATTGGAGGAAGGTGTGGAACTTTATCATCATGCTCCATTAGCCGATCTGATGTTTGTAGCTGATGAATTAAGAAAAAAACAAGTGCCGCATGGAAAAGTTACCTGGCAGATAGACCGCAATGTAAATACAACCAATGTCTGTATTGCCAATTGCAAGTTTTGTAACTTCTATCGTATTCCCGGTCATGCAGAAGCTTATATAACTGACATGCCCACATACAGAAAAAAAATTGAAGAAACCTTAAGATGGGGCGGTGATCAGTTACTGCTACAAGGCGGGCATCATCCGGATTTAGGACTACAATATTATGTTGACACATTCAGCCAAATAAAAGCTGAGTTTCCGCAAATAAAATTACATACACTTGGCCCACCGGAAATAGCACATATTACCAAGCTTGAAAAAAGCCTGCCCGACAGTAAGGCGGGTACTCATCGGGAAGTGTTGATGGCTTTGAAAGAAGCAGGTATGGATTCTTTACCCGGTGCCGGTGCAGAAATATTAACTGATAGAGTAAGACGATTAATAAGCAAAGGCAAGTGTGGTGCTCAGGAATGGCTCGATATTATGCATGAGGCACATAAACTAAACATCACAACTTCTGCCACCATGATGTTTGGACATGTGGAAACGATTGAAGAAAGATTTGACCACCTGATAAAAATAAGAGAAGTACAAAGTAGAAAACCTGCAGATGCTAAAGGCTTTTTGGCATTTATTCCATGGACATTTCAGGATGTAGACACACTGCTTGCTAAAATAAGAGGTGTGCATAATTTAACAACACCGGAAGAATATATCAGAATGATTGCCCTCAGCCGCATTATGCTACCCAATGTAAAAAACATACAGGCCAGCTGGCTTACCGTAGGTAAACAAACTGCCGAAATATGTTTGCATGCCGGTGCTAACGATTTTGGATCAATCATGCTGGAAGAAAATGTGGTGAGTGCGGCAGGTGCGCCACATCGTTTTACTTATAAAAGCATTCAGGATGCTATTCGTGAAGCCGGTTTTGAACCACAGCTACGAAATCAACAATATGAATGGAGAGAAATACCTGAAACAATAGAAGAGCAGGTGATAGATTATTAAATACCCCAACCCCTAAAGGGGCTTTGGTGGTATTATTTAAAACATATTTTAACCGATGCTAAGATTTATTTTAATTACAATTAGAAATTAAAACTCTTAGGGTCTAAAGCACCTTTAGTGGTTGGGGTCTATGAAAAAAACATTTAGTTGGTTCAGAAAAGTTGCGTTGGCAGAAGGCATTTCGTTTTTAGTTTTATTGGGTATTGCAATGCCTTTAAAATATTTTGCTGATATGCCAATGGCTGTAACAATCGTTGGTGGCTTACACGGCGTATTATTTGTTGCTTTTATTATTCTTGCAAGAGAAGTAAAAGTGGACTATAAAAAAGATTATAAATGGCTTGCAAAAGCAGGATTAGCCTCTATATTACCTTTTGGCACTATTGTTATGGATAGGGAATGGAAAAAAGAAGAGGAAGCGGCAAAAACTATTTAACGAAATCTTTAACCTGCTTACAGTACTTTTAAAAAAATGCATGATGAGAAAATTATTCTTTTTTATTTTAACAGCAACACTTTTATTCTCCTGTAAAAGCAAAGATGCGGAACAGCTAAACCTTAATCAAGACAGTATAAATGCACCTTTTTACTGGCAGGCATATCTGGATGATTCAACAGGGAAAGTAGATTTCAGAAAGATTCCAGCCAACGACAGCTTGTCTGCAAAAAGCATTATAGATTTTCTAAATGCCGGTAACACCAATATCAAACTGGAGTATGTAAAGACATCAAATGATACGATATTCGTAAGAATAACAGATGCCTTGTACCTTACCCAGCAAATGGGTTCCACCGGTCCTACAATTTATTTGTCGGAAGTTGTTTATAACATGACGCAGATCCCGGGCATAAAAGAAGTAAGTTTTGACTTTGAAGAAGGAGATCATGCTACACCCGGCACTTACAACCGAAATACATTTGACAAAGAATAAAACAGCCTTCTTGTAAAGAAGGCTGTTTTATTACAAAAAATTATTTCGGATATTTTTCAACAAGATTCTTAATTGGCCTTACTGTTCTTAAATAAGCATAAATAGCTTTCAGGTCATCTTCTTTCATTTTACCATACATGGCCCAGGGCATCACTGTATTCATTCTTCCCGGATCTTTGTTCACCACTTCATCAGAAGAATTATTTCTGAACCTTGCCAGGAAAACTTCTTCGGTCCAGGCACCAATACCTGTAGCTGAATCAGGAGTTATATTCCCTACACCCACTTTAAACATTGGAGTGTTAAATACAAATCCACCAGCAAAAGCTTTTTCAAAATCAGGTTCCATTCCATTTGGCTTCATGGGAGTATGACAATCACTGCAGGAGGCAATGGTTATAAGATACTCTCCGTATTTTACTTTATCAGACGGATCTGGTCTGACATTTTTTTCGAATGCTAATTCAGGCAAAGGTCCAAGCATACTCATTGGTATATCCAGTTTTCTGGGAGGTACAGTACTGTCACTTGGAGAAAGTGTTCTTATATAGGCGATGATAGCATACACATCTTCCTTTGCCATCCGGTTATAATTATAATAAGGCATAATAGGGAAAAGTGTATCTCCTTTCTTATTTACTCCATGAGCCATTGCCCGGGCAATTTCATCATCTGTCCAGTCTTTCAAACGGGTGGGTGTAATGTTTGGTGCCCAAATCTCTCCGGGAATTCCTTCTGTCTCGTCAAAAGGAAAACTAGCGCCAATACCAAAGGTGCCCGGAGTCGGTGGTAATGAAAATTTAGTAAACTCTCTTTTACTATGGCAATCCATACAAACAGCCACATGATGAGCAAGATACTCTCCCCGTTCTATAACATTTTGCAAAGAGTCGTTTGAAGTATCAGCTTGTTGATCAGATTTGTTGTTGTTACAAGAAGTAAAATTAGCGGCAGCAATAATGAGAGTTACTATTGCCGACAAAGCAATGAGTTTTTTCATAAATGTAGTAGTTGGTTTTTGGTTGCACAATCAAGTTGTGATGGAAAAGGTAGAAAATTTTTTGAAAAAAATCAAAGGAATTTTCAATGAATAAGCCCTGCAAATTCCAGTTGCTTATTAAGTATCACTATTTCAGCATTATATCCGGGAGTAATTCTTCCCAAAAACTCATCTGCCTTAATTACCCATGCAGGGTACAGACTGCACATCCGCAGGGCTTCACCCAGTTCAACACCTGCATGATTGACAAGGTTCTGTAAAGCTTTTGTCATTGTTAATGCAGAACCGCTCAGAACATCACCTGCTTCATATTTATCGCCTGCCAGTTTGTGCGGATATTGACCTTCTGTTGTTTCGGTAACAGCATCTGTTATTGCAAACAGCCTTTCGCCCATTGCCTTTTTTGCAATTCTTATTGCTGCATAATCAACATGATGGCCATCGGGAATAATACTTGCCATTACCTTAGCATCATCCATTGCAGCACCAACCAAACCGGGCTGCCGGTGTTGCAACGGACTCATTGCATTATATAAATGCGTTACAGCTGCTATTCCATTTGCAAAACCAGCTTTTGCTTGCTCATATGTTGCATTGCTATGACCCGCAGAAATAATAATATCATCCAGCAGTATTCTGTCAATAATTTCCTTGCTGCATTGCTCAGGTGCCAATGTTATTATTCGTATTACTCCTTTTCCATAATTCAATAGTTCATCCACTTCTTTGAATGATGGTGTATGAATCAATGATTCAATATGTGCTCCTCTCTTTACAGGATTGATCCACGGACCTTCAATATGCAGTCCTAATATTCCCTCTCCCCCTTTCTGCCAGTAATCTTTTACAGCATCTATACAGCTATGAAAAACTTCTGCCGTATTCGTAGCAACCGTTGGCATGCAAAAAGCAGTCCCTCCTTTTTCGCAATATTCTTTCAGCTTTTCTAATGAGTTGGCTTCTGGATAAACAGCCAGCAACTTACCATATGCGCCATATATCTGTAAATCGATAAAGGCGGGTGCAAGAATGCATTCATCAAATTGTTCCGTAGCGATGGAAGAAGGAAGGGATTGTACAGGTACCAGTTCTTTGATCTTACTATCTTCAACAATTACAGCATGCTGGTTAAGCCAGTTGTCGCCTGTAAAAATCTGGTCGGCTATGTATGCTTTCAACGTATTTGTCATTGCGACTTTATGATGAATGAAATTAAATCAGTCGCAAAGTATTGAATCTCTTTTATTTTTCTGAGAAAAACTGAAACAGCTAACCCTTTTCTTTTTTATAAACTATTGGCCTCTTTTCTTTCTTTTCTCAATCCTTCTCTGTGCAGCGGGACGTAATACAATTTCTCCGGATGCAGTAAATAATGTTTTCCAGACCAGATTAAAAAAAGAACGGGTGGCATCCCGTTGTACAGTTATGTTATGCGCTTTTCTTTCCTCGCCGTTACTAGAAGGGTTTTCCTTGTAGATAAGAAGTCGGTTAGCTACAAAGGAGAACAATCCTTTTTTATCCAAAGTTTTGTCAGCTGTCACTTTATTGATCAATATGTCCATTTCATCATACTTCATCTGCAAATCTCCGGTTCCCCTGTCCTCATTACCTTTTATGGTATAATCTAAACGTTTCATATTAAAAGATTGCAGATCCACACCAGTCATGGGCCGAAATATAGGTTGCAGCTGTGCTGCAGTAAGATTAGTAACCGTTGATTGTACAGTAAAGGCCCCTTTTTTATCGCTCAGGCTAAAATAGAATACGGCATTAATAGTACCGGTTTTTATTATTGATCCATTTACCCGAACAATGCATTGTGCTGATTGTGCAATAGCAGCCGGGTCATTTGTAATATTATCAAGTGTGGCTCTAAGAGAAGGAAAAACAATTTTTCCTGTCAATCCGGTTGTATTACTTGTTTCGGTATAGGAAAGAGCTGCATTCGTTACATTCATTCGTTTTACCTTTATTACAAAAGGAGCTTTTTGCAGTAACTGGTTGGGATAGCCTCCTTTTTTACTTTTCGCATTAGGTGGCATATTTCTGTCCAATTCGAGACTAATAGAAGGAGAAACCAGTGTAACCGTATCAATTTGTAATTTATTATTGCTGATCCATTGTGGTAGCAAGAAGTTATGAAGCGTTACCGCTGGAATTTTTATCTTATAAATTTCATGTTGGATACCAAAATAATTTTTAATCTCTTTCTCCGAAACGGCGGGTAAAAAAGAAAAGTCTTTTAATTCCATTCTCCGCACGGAAGAACTGTATTGTATTTTTTTTGCAGCAAGATTATACAAACCATCTGGTGTTTTTAGCTTTATATCGTCGGCAGCCAGTGCTATATTCTTTGAAAATAATAACCGGGAGCTGTCTTTTGCAGAAACACTATCCACCTTTACATTCGTAACAATAAAATTACATTTATCAAACTGCCATCGGAAAGATTTTGCGCTGTCTATATTCTGGTAATTAACTTTAAGATTTGCACAAATGATATTGTCAATGCTGATTGCTTTTATATCCGGCTGTATTAATTTCCATAAAGGTTCATCCTTGCTGCTAATGGTAACAGTTTTTCTGAAATGCCGGGCCAGTTGTACATCAGCAGCTAGCAGATCAATCTCCCGGATTAGTATTCTTTTAGATAAGATAAGTTTCCACACTTTCAATCCTATTACCTTCACTTCAGGCAACGAAAGGTCCATTGTTAACGGAGGTAAATTGCCGGCATCTTTCATTTGCCGGTACCGGTTACTGTCTATAGAAATATGCAGATTGGAAAGCTTTACATTGCCTCCCCAAAAGTTTACATCAATTTTGTCCAGCTCAAATTTGTACAAGCTGTCTGAGCCTTCAACAATAACATTGCTTAACCGGCTTTTTACGAGTGGTGGAAGATACTTGGTTATGTAAACCTGAAAGCCGATAATCACTATAAGGATCAGGGCAATAGCTATAATCAGTATTTTCCGGATAAGAAATTTTTTTTTACCGGAAGCCATAATAAATTTTTCCTTATAGCTAACAAATCCGTGCCAAATTTGTTAGCCAGTTACAAACCTGTAACCAACTCCTTTTATTGTAATTATTTCCAGTGCAGGATCTTCTTTCAGGTAGCTGCGTATTTTGGTAATGTATACATCGAGGTTGCGGCTATTGAAGAATGAATCGTTTCCCCAGAGCAAATTGAGTATATCTCTTCTTTCGATGATCTTATCCCTGTTTTCATATAACAATCTAAGCAATTCGCTTTCCCGAAAGGAGAGTTTTCTTTCTTCTTTACCAATGCTTAGTGTTTGCCTGTTGAGCTGAAAGTTATATTTACCTATTACAGCAGTGCCATTAATTTTTGTTTCCCCTTCTGTTTTATTACGCAACAGATTTTGAATTCGTACGATCAGCTCTTCCATACTGAATGGCTTCCGCATATAATCATTTCCTCCGAGGGAAAACCCTTTTACCACATCCTCTGTTTGTGTTTTTGCAGTTAAGAATATGATGGGTACCTCTTCATTCAGCATTCTTATTTCGTCTGCTATGGTAAAACCATCTTTATTTGGCAGCATTACATCCAGTATGCAAATGTCGGGTGTTGTCTTTTTAAACTGGTCGACTACTTTGGCTCCATCTGCTTCCATGATTACATCGTAACCTCGGCTCTCCAGGCTTTCCCGAACTATCTTTCCGAGAAAGAGTTCATCTTCTACATATAAAACTTTTGTCTTGCTCATAAAATTTTAATCCTCTTTAGTTGATAGGGCTTTTGGTAAAGTGATGGTAAATGTTGTTCCCTCTCCCGGCTGGCTTGCTACAGTAATGGTTCCATTATGCTGGTGGATAACCTGTGCAACATAGCTAAGACCAAGGCCATAACCTTTTGCATCATGTGTGTCGCCATGTGGTATACGGAAGAATTTTTCGAAAATCTTATCCCTGTACTCAGGTGCTACACCAATGCCATTATCTTTTACCGTTAATACAACCGCATTCTCTGTTTCATTAATTGCTATTGCAACAATTGGTTCTACTCTGCAATACTTTAATGCATTATCCAGTAGATTGAATATGACACTTAATAAATGCAATCTGTCTCCCCGTACTGATACATCTCCTGTTGTATGTAAACTAACCTGTGCTTTTCTTTTTTCTACCTGAAGTTTAAATGATGTGATCACTTCTTCAGCAATGTTTTGCAGATTCACCACTTCATACTTCAGTTCCATTTCTTTTTTCTCGAACATAGAAAGCTTGAGTACTTTATCTACCAGCAGGCTAAGCCTTTGCAGTTCATTGGTAGATATATCAAGGTATTCCCTGGTACGTTCAGGATTATCCATCGCATTAAAGTTCTTCAATGCTTCGATAGCAACGCCAACTGTGGCTATTGGTGTTTTTAACTCATGTGTAATATTGCTGATGAATTCATTCTTTAATGCTGCCAGTCTTCTTTGCTTTAGCAGGTTTCTATACAGCAATACAAAAGTGAGCAACGTAATTCCTAATAATAAAACAGAAAATATGATAGGTTGCATTATCTGCCGCAGGAGGTAGGGGAATGTGTTACCCAATTGCAATTTATAGGTGGCAGGATTTGTAAGTCCGATAGTTATTTCATTAAATTCATTCCCCTCTTCTTTAGAAGAACTATCCAGCTTAACGATTGTAAAAGGAATGTTTAGCTTTTCTTCCTGCAACGCTCTGACATAGGCAGAATCAATTTCAGTTACTCTTATTGAGTCTTGTAGTGAATCTACACTATACAGCAGATTGAAAATATGATCTCCATTTTTAGGGCCAGGGCCATGTGTTGTGTTGGTAATAATTGTGGTATCGGTATTTACATCCACCGATGTTTTGTTGAGAGAGATGAACATCTTTGTTTTACCGCCCTTTCTCAAAGAATCCTTCAACTTATCACCAATCACATTGATTGTGGAAACTACTTCTGCTTTGGGGTTTCTTCTTACTCTTACTCCACCGCCTTCATCACTCATAAATATCTTTACGTCCTTGTTGCCAGTTTTCCCATTCCAGTTTACTACACTATCGAGTTTTAATTTAGATACCTGCAATTTTAAGATCGTTTCCCGGAAAGCCATATCTGTTTTAATGGATAATGACTTTTTCTCCCGGTCATAGTTTTGCATTAACCAGTACACCTGGAAGCCTGTGATGGCAGCTATTGCCACACCCATTAATACCGAAAGCCATCTGAGTTTGTTCATGAATTAAAATTGCAAGACAAATGTACTCCAATATGGACGGTAGTTACAGCGGCATTAACCTTTATTAACCTTAATGAAAGGTGACTTAACTTATATTACGACATTACCATTTTACATTTGATACAAATAAAAAATTATGAAAAAATCAATACTAATAGCGATAGCCATCCTATTTTCCGTTTCCGGAATAATGGCACAGCAATCAAAAGGTAAAGTGATCTATGAACGTACATCGCAGATGCAATTCAGTTTTTCCGGTGACATGCATGGCATGGAACAGCAAATGCCAAAGACAAGCACCGATCAGTTTGAACTGAGTTTCGGTAACAACCAATCATTGTGGAAGCAGGCAGAAAAAGAAACCGGTGATGATGACGGAACATTTACCAGCAGTGGTGGTGGTGCACAGATAAGGATGGTAGTGGGAGGTAATGATGATGTGCTCTACAATAATTTTGACACAAAGAAAAAAGTAGAGAAAAGAGAACTTTTTGGCAAAACATTTATCATCGACGACACTTTAAGTTCATTAAAGTGGAAGATGACAGGCGAAACAAAAACGATATTGGACATGCCTTGCATGAAAGCAACGGCAACCCGTACCAGCACAAGAACACAGGTAAATATGGACAACGGCAAAATGGAGCGAAAAGAAATAAGTGATACTTCTATGATTGTTGCCTGGTTTACCAGCAGCATACCGGTATCGGCAGGACCTGCGGAATTCCAGGGGCAGCTACCTGGATTAATTTTAGAAATGGATATAAAAGACGGCACTCAAAAATTTAAAGCGATCAGTTACACTGAAAAAACAGACCTTGATGATGTTAAAGAACCAAAAGGGAAAAAAAGATATACTGCCGAGGAGTTTAAAGTAGAAAGAGAAAAAATGATGGAAGAAATGAATAAGAATAACCAGGGTGGTAACAGAGTTATACGAATGAATTAATAACTAAAATAGTTGTATTCAAACCCTTCTGAAAAACAGGAGGGTTTTTTTATGCGCCTTATATTACCACATTCATAACCTAAAAGAAAAATATTCGTATATTTAAGACAACTCTTTTAAAATCGGAAGCAAATAATTACTATGCCAATTTACATGGATCGACATGATGTTTCCGAATCTGTTACCGCAGAACATGTGGCACAATTGCACCAGGCCGATCTAAAAGTACAGGATGATTTTGGCTGCAGAGGATTAACCTATTGGTTTGATGATAAAAGAAAAACAGCTTTTTGTTTGATTGAAGCTCCGAATAAAGAGGCCCTGGAAGCCATGCACAATCATGCCCATGGTCAAATACCACACAGTATAATTGAGGTGGATGCTGAAATCGTAGAATCATTTTTAGGAAGAATTGAAGATCCAGGTAAAAAACATGATGCCACATTAAATATTATTGATGATCCTGCTTTCAGAACGATCATGATAATAACGACAGCACCCTCCTTTTCAAAACAGTTTGATGCGCTTCAATTTTCTACAGCGGTAAAAGAATATCACAACGTTGTTCTTTCTTTGCTTAATAATTTTGAAGGAAGGCTGGTTCGGGAAACAGCAGATCATATGCTGGTATCTTTTAACGCTGTGCCGAAAGCTGTTCAGGCAGCGCTGGATATTCGGGCCAAGTTCAATGAGTTAAAACCGGACAGCATCTCTTTTAAAATTGGCCTTAGTGCCGGAATTCCGGTTACAGAAAAGAAATCAATTTTTGAAGACAGCATCCACCTTGCACAACGGATTTGTGATAATATACCAGGTGAAATTATTGTTACCACAGAAGTAGCAGAACTATGCGGTAGGGAAAACTTAAAAGCATTTAGTAAAGCAGATAACATTGTAATTCTAAAGCACGGCGAAGAAAAATTTATTACACAGCTTATGGATTTTATAGATACCTGCTGGGACAATTCAAATTTAAAAGTTGATGACTTCAGTAAGCCGGCAGGATTAAGCAAATCGCAACTCTATCGTAAATTAAAAACACTTACCAGCAAATCGCCCAATACATTCCTGAAAGATTACCGGTTAAAAAAAGCTCTGGGATTGCTCAATAAACACAAAGCCAACGTTTCTGAAATTGCTTTTGAAAGCGGCTTTACCAGTCCGTCTTATTTTTCAAAGTGCTTTCAAAAAAAATATGGCAATAGCCCTTCCGAATATTTATTAGCAAAATCCTGATCATCTTTCTTTTTACCTGCACAGCATTCACCTGAACTAAAATTACAAGCCTTTGAACTAAAAGTTGCAGGCATTGGCTCTATTCGCTGCTACATTTGATTACAGAAACATTTTAAAATCATTTAAATTAACGGGTATGAGTAAAAGTCTTTATGAAAGTCTGGGCGGTTCCGTCGGGATTGCCGCCATTGTAGATGATGTCGTGGAAGAGCATATGAAAAATCCCGCCATCAGTGCCCGTTTTTTACCATATAAAGATGAGCCGGAACGGCTGGCTGCTTTAAAAAAACATACGGTTGATTTCTTCAGTGCCGGCAGTGGCGGACCTGTTGTTTATAAAGGAAGAGATATGCCCACTGCACATAAAGGAATGAACATAACCCCGGCAGAATACCAGCATACGGTGGATGATATCATGAAAGTTTTAGGCGAACATAATATTGATGAGCAATCAAAAGTAAATGTGCTTGCCATTCTCAGTTCATTGAAGGACTCGATCGTTGCTAAATAATTTTTTTAACTATTAAAACGAAGACAATGCCAACCTTAATAAAAGATCTCGATGCTGCTGTTATCGAAAAGTTTGCAGCACAATTTCGTGGCAAGATCGTAATGCCCAAAGACAAGAACTATAATGAAACCCGAAAAATTTATAATGCCATGATTGATAAACATCCCGGCATGTTTGTGATGTGTGTGGATGTGGCCGATGTAATTTATGCCGTCAATTTTGGAAGAGAGAATAAATTGTTAGTTGCCGTAAGAGGTGGCGGACACAATGGTGGCGGCCTTGGTCTTTGTGATGAGGGTATGGTGATTGATCTCTCGGGATTGAAGTTTGTGCTGGTGAACCAAAAGAACAGCACTGTAAAAGTGGGAGGTGGCAATCTCTGGGGCGAAGTAGATCATGCTACGCATCCATTCGGACTGGCGGTACCTGCCGGTATCATTTCTACCACCGGAGTTGGTGGATTAACGCTGGGCGGGGGAGTTGGTTATTTATCCAGAAAGTACGGACTCACCATTGATAATTTACTGGAAGCGGATATGGTGCTGGCCGATGGTTCCTTTGTAACAGTAAATGAAAAAGAAAACACCGATCTGTTCTGGGCTATCCGTGGTGGTGGTGGCAATTTCGGTATCGTTACTTCCTTTACATTTCAGGCACACCCGGTAAAGAATGTATATGGCGGCCCAACACTCTGGCCTATTGAACAAACCAATGAGATCATGGCTTGGTACAATAAATTTATTCATAATGCACCGGACGATCTGAATGGTTTTATCGCCACTATGATTATACCCGGACCACCTTTTCCTGAAGAACTGCATAACAAACAATTTTGCGGCATCATCTGGTGCTATACCGGTGATGAAAAGAAAGCCGAAGAAATCTTTAAACCGATCATGGATCTGAAACCCGTCTTTGCCCATGTAGGTACCATGCCTTACCCTGCTATACAAACCATGTTTGATGGCCTGATGCCTCCGGGACTGCAATGGTATTGGCGGGCCGATTTCTTTAATGACCTGGGACCTGATGCCAGTGCAAAACATTTGGAATTTGGTTCAAAAATTCCCACGCCGCTTTCGCAGATGCATATGTACCCGATCAGTGGAGCAGCCGGCCGGGTAGCTAAGGATGCAACACCCTGGGCTTACCGTGATGCAAAGTATGCAGGAGTAGTTGTAGGTATAGACCCTGACCCTGCCAATGCAGATAAAATTACTACCTGGTGTAAAGATTACTGGACAGCATTACATCCCTTTGCTGCAGGAGGTGCTTACCTGAACTTTATTATGGATGAAGGACAGGAGCGGATAAAAGCCAGTTACAAAGACAACTATGAGCGGCTTACCAAAATTAAAAAGCAATACGATCCGGGTAACCTGTTTAAAGTAAACCAGAATATTAAACCGGCAGAGTAATTGGCAAGTATTAAATCTTTATGGTTTGTTTGTGGTCCTGTATGAATACTTTCTATGGCTACTGAATAGATTTATAAACAAGTATAAATATGCATAAGAAGTACATTTTGATGATCTTTTTTAACTGATAAAAAATCTAAAAACAATCAATTATGAAAAAATTAAAAATTAAACTTAACAAAAAAATTATGTTTGCTATGATTTTTGTTGTTCTAACCCCAGCAGTGATTGCACAGAATAATAACAATTCCAAAGCTGAAACATCTTATGCAACAACCATGAATAATAAAGACCTGAAATGGTTGCCTGCCCCAGAATTTTTTCCAGGTTGTTCCTTTACAATATTACATGGGGATTTATCCAAACCCAACTTGGATTTCTTCTTTAAAATTGAACCCAATACCAAAGTAGTAAACCATACTCATAATTCGCCAGAAAGAATGATTTTAATTTCAGGAGATTTGGAAGTACAGTACGAGGGAGAAGATCCAGTAATATTAAAAGCGGGTAGCTATGCTTATGGACCTGCTGGTAAACCACACAAAGCAAAATGTCTAGATAATGGCCCTTGTGTTTTATTTGTTGCAATGGTCGATCCTTTTGATGCTAACCCTATTACCAAAAAGGAATAAAGAAATTTAGTAAAGTTGAAATTATACAATTGGATTTTTTTGGATAACATTGAACATTAGCCAGTAGAATTAAGTAGTGATTAGCTACTCCAGTGAATGATATCAATAACAGGAGGAGCAAGGAGTTGATAAAATGAAGCAGCGTTGTAATTACTAATAAAAGAATTTAATAATGCCATTTAGTGTCGGAATTCCGCTTCGGCAGGTGTTCAACAAAAAACAACCTGCCTACCGGCCTTGCTCCGCAGAAGCTTTGCGAAGGCGAGCAGGCAGGCACGCCGTGGTCGGTGTTTTCTTCCACCAACTACTCAATTTTAGGCCAAACTTCTTAAATTAGTGAATGCCTGCATTTATTACAGAGTATCCTCAATTCTTTACAGCCAGTGTAAAGGGTTATTACCAGTTATTGCAGTATGATAAATACAAAGACATTGTAGTTAACAGCCTTAAGTTTTTGGTAGAAGATAAACGAATAAAATTATTGCATTTTGCATAATGCCGGATCATATTCATTTAACCTACCGGTAGGCAGGTCTGGCAAATGCAGCCACTCATACATCCGCAGCATGTACAAAGAGATTTTTTAAAATTCACCGCCCAGCAAATTAAACTTGATTTGCAAAAAAATCATCCCGAAGTATTAGCACAGTTTAAATCAGATGCTAATGACAGAACATATAATTTCTGGAAACGAAGAGCATTGAGTATTGAACTACGAACAGATAAAGTGTATCAGCAGAAACTGGATTACCTGCCTGCCGGCAGGCAGGTATTAATTGAAATCCTGTAAAAGCCGGATTTTGTAAATTACCAGAAGAATATAAGTATTCATCTGCCTTATTTTATCATACCGGAGTTGATAATTGGGGATTTCTTACACTTCGGCAAGCCTTGAACATTGGTAGTAATTGGGCTTCAGTTCCGGACTGGACATTTTTCAAATGCCCAGCCGAACGCAAAGCCCTGAACCTTGGGTGTAATTGTATTGAGTCATTCTTCAGTAACAAAATTCAAATGAGACACTTGCTTTCTATTTTATTAATTTTCTCATTCGGACATATTGCAAAATCACAGAAACAACCCGGCCTCAGTTCGAAAAGCGACACATCTATAATAACCATAAAGACCAAACTAAACATTCCATTTGGAACAATTGCCACCTTGCAAGTTGAAGTTTATGATGGTGACAGTTTGCAAATGAAAGGTTACGAAGGAACTTATTTATTTAAAGTAAACTCAGTAAATGGCAAAGCAATAAACGACTCACTTCTATTGACTTTTACTGATGAAACTGACGAATTACCCAACGACGATTTCAGCTTATACAAACTTACTTACGGCAACACAGAAAAATCGCTTACAAGTACTCAGGTTGACAAAATGAAAAAAAAGTATGTTGGGAAAATGTTTACGCTAATGGCATATGAGACTGGTCATTTTACTGGTATGCCTAATGACTATTTCAATTACAGACTAATCAGGGCGGACAGAAGTTTTCATTTTGAACACTATTTGGTAGTTGTTTCTATCTTAACAAAATAGACAGGAGAACAACTACACACAACAAGGCTTTATGCAAGCGGTATATGACGCAAATAAAAAATTCAAAATGAAGGAATTACATTCATCTTTTCAATTTGCATACTATCCGGGAGACCACTTTACAGTTTGGACAAATGAATATGGTAAAGATGGATATCAATTTCTCAAACAAAAATATTTAGAGTGGCTTGCTTTATCTAATATTGAAAAAAAATAACAGAAGCCAGTCGAAATAATAACTACTAAAAATGTTTTGCCTTCCGTGTGGGTTGAAATAATCTTGTATAATACTATTGGCTTTCAACAAGTCCTTTAGCACTTTGCCCGATTCCATTCTCTTAACATTCTTTTTGTAGACTTTCCCAACCACTTTCCGTCATAGCAATATTAAATCACTTTAAAAACGTACCACTATGAAAAGAATTTTTACATTATTAGTTGCAATGGGATTTCTTGTTGCGGCTGATGCCCAACCAGGAACCCGAAGTGGCCGAAGCAGAGTTGGTGCAAATGTATCTGTAAATAGCAGGCCAGTTCACAACAATCAATTTGCAGCAGACCGGAGATTACGGGAAGAAATTGTTTGGATTAACATTCAATATGACCGTAAGATTCATCAGGTAAGAAACAATTACTTTATGAATCGTGGCCAGAAGATGAAAAATATCCGTAGGCTGGATCAGCAGCGTCAGTTTGAGATTAGAAGAGCTCAGCAACATTTTTATCAAAACGGAAACCGGTATGGTAACCAGTATGGCAGCAGAAACAATCACCGTTATTAAAAAATAAAAGAAGAAAACCGTAACCACCATATACCTCGTGTAACAGCGGGGTTTTTTTATTTCCATTTGATATTACAACCGATACTTGGTCGTTGTTCGGTTGATACAGGTTCGCCATTTATTAAATTGTCCAATGCATTTCTTATATCAGTTCCTGTAACAGGAATTCCGTTGCCGGGGCGGGAGTCGTCTAACTGTCCTCTATATACTAATTGATTATCGCTGTCGTAAATAAAAAAATCGGGTGTGCAGGCAGCACCGAATGCTTTTGCCACTTCCTGCGTTTCATCATAACAATATGGAAAAGGGTAATTTAATTTTTCCGCTACTGCTTTCATTTTATCCGGCGCATCACCGGGATGTGTTATAACATCGTTGGCACTGATGGCAAGAAACCCGATGCCTTTTTCTTTATAATCGTTGGCCAGTTTTACCAGCTCATCATTTACATGTACTACAAAAGGACAATGATTACAAATAAACATAATTACTGTTCCTTTATCTCCTTTGATACTGTCTATCGAAATCATTTCCTCCGAAACGGTGTCGGGTAATGAAAATGCAGGGGCTGCTGTGCCTAGTGCTATCATTTCAGAATATGTTCTTGCCATGGGGCAAAGGTAAGACTGTACTGATCCAATAATAAACTGGTAATATTGATTGCGATATTTAAGGCTTATATTTAGCAAAATCTAAAAATATAAAAATGTCTTCAGTTAAAGCTTATGCTGCCCTCGATACTACTTCTCCTTTGGTTCCCTATACCATTGAAAGAAGAGATCCAAAACCACATGATGTACAGATACAGATCTTGTTCTGTGGTGTTTGCCACAGTGACCTGCATTTTGTAAAAAACGACTGGGGAATGTCAACTTATCCATTAGTACCCGGTCATGAAATTGTGGGTAAGGTAACTGCTGTTGGCGATCATGTAAAGAAATTCAAAGTAGGTGATCTGGCGGGTATTGGCTGCCTTGTAGATAGTTGCCGTGAATGTGATAATTGTAAGGAAGGGCTGGAACAATATTGTTCAAATGGAATGGTAGGAACTTATGGCGGACAAGAAAGAGATGGAAGCGGGGCCACTCATGGTGGTTATAGTAAAGCAATACTAGCTCATGAAGATTTTGTTTTAAAGATATCAGAGAAGCTGGACCTTGCAGCTACTGCACCATTACTATGTGCAGGTATAACTACTTATTCCCCGCT
>JBBSJN010000042.1:0-17293 GCA_038257235.1 Chitinophagales bacterium | reverse complement strand
TCTACAAACTGGGCGGTAACACTTTTATCACTTTCTTCTGTTTTTACACCATCCGGTGTCATTGGTTGATCGCTTACCAAAAGCAAAGCTCCTGTTGGTATTTTATTATAAAAACCAACGATGAAAACAGTTGCTGTTTCCATGTCTATGGCATAAGCTCTTATCTGTTGCAGGTATTCTTTGAATGGTTCATCATGTTCCCACACACGGCGGTTAGTAGTATAAACAGTTCCGGTCCAGTAATCAACACCATAATCCCGGATAGTAGTGGATACTGCTTTTTGCAAAGCAAACGCTGGTAAGGCCGGCACTTCCGGAGGAAAATAGTCATTCGATGTTCCTTCACCTCTGATGGCAGCAATTGGTAAAATAAGGTCGCCTATTTTATTACGCCTTTTTAAACCGCCACATTTCCCTAAGAATAAAACTGCCTTAGGTTCTATGGCAGAAAGCAGATCCATGATAGTAGCGGCAGTAGGGCTTCCCATGCCAAAGTTGATAATGCTGATATTATCTGCTGTAGCACATTCCATTGGTTTACCTACACCAATTACTTCTACATTGTTCCATTGGGCAAACATCTTCACATAGTTGCTGAAATTAGTAAGCAAAATATATTGCCCAAAGTTTTCTAGCTTTTCTCCGGTGTATCTCGGAAGCCAGTTTTCTACAATTTCTTCTTTTGTCTTCATGTGTGCAATTTAAACAATTACTTTTGAAGCATGATAGTTATCAGCTACCCTGAGCCGGATTTCAGAATTAAAAGTAAGGAAGGCAAGGAGTCGATTTTTGACGTACTTCGGAAAAAATGGGTAGTGCTGACCCCGGAAGAATGGGTCAGGCAAAATTTTATTAAATACTTAATAGAACTTAAAAAATATCCATCTTCTTTAATAGCAACTGAAAAGGAATTAAAGCTGGGTGAGCTTAAAAAAAGATTTGACATTCTTGTTTATGATAAGGATCACAAACCCTGGCTGATGGTAGAATGCAAATCGATGGATGTAAAACTGGATGAAGCTGTATTACAACAGGTGCTTCGGTATAACATAAGTATTCCGGTTAAATTCGTAGTAATAACAAATGGCAGCAACTGCTATGCCTGGGAAAAAAAGAATGGACAGTTGACCGATTGTTTGGAAATACCTGCCATGGATTAGTTGAAAAAAGGTATCATTACTGACACCTTTTTAAGCAGCGATATAATTGCGACTATATTTTAAATCCGATGGTGGCCAGAATATTTCCACCAGTTTGTTTCAGACTAGCACCGGCATAGGCTGAGTTCTGTAACCGATAAGCGTAATGCATATCTTTTCCCATTGTGTGAACATAGGTAAGGTCAATAAACATTCCCTTATTTCTATAGCCTAATCCGCCACTTAGCAGAAAGCGACTTCCTTTTTCTCCTTGCCCCAAATTTTTATATGGATTGCCGTAATAAGCCATACCTAATCTTGCCATCACTGTTGTGAATTTTAATTCGCCGCCTGCTTTTACGTTAAATGTTCCTTTGTACGAATCATCAATGGCCCCATTCAGATTTTTCAAATAGTTTATTGTTTCATCGCTGTTATCACCATTTGGATCGGTGGTAAAAGATGATGCTTTATAATTCACATATTCAATATCGGCGGTTAAAAATCCTTTTTGTTTTCTTACGTCTTCAATCTCTCTGAGTACATAGGAAGCACTGGCCATTATCCTGTAGGGAGTAAAATGCCAATACCTGAATTCTGCGTCTTGGTTATTAGTAAAAGTGCCGGAGCTTTGGGTTAATAATCCTTTATAGTTTTCGGTATTTGCACTAACTGATGCACTATACTTGTCTGTCAAAGTAAAAAAAGTAGGAGTGTGGACAGCCAGGCCGAGGCGAATGTATTCCTGTGGTTTATAGATCACACCCATTTTAAGATTAATACCGACTCCGTTTGTATTCAGGTTTTCTGTGATGGAGGCATAGTCAAAATTATTATTGGTATTTGAAGATGCATCTGCTTCTATAAAACTGCTTTCCCTGTTATAGTTTAAAAAGGGAATGCCTATTGTTCCTCCAAAATAAAATTTGTCCTTCCTGTTACCTGCAAAAGCCAATGCCAGTTCAGTAATGCCGCCAGAATTGGTGATAGAGTTTTCCTGTAGCAAATTCCCAATCGTTGCCCTTGATTGAAACTGATAATTTCCGGAAGTACCTCCTGCAATGGTATCAATCCAATAAGCATTAAATGCGAGGCTTGTGCCAAAGGGATAATTTGAGGCTACACTGTTAGCATCTTTGTCATTTTTATTGTTGATTTCTTCCAGAAATTTTTGTGAGTAAGAGCTTTGCGTATTCAATCCCCTGTATAAAATCTTATTACTGAAACTTGCTGTACGGTTTAAGGCGATGGCCATGGCAACGCCAGATTTATTTTTACGTCTGTCATTGGTTTCCGTGCCCATTACAAATCCTGTGGTGCCGAAAGAAAAACTATTTCTTTTATCTTTTTCCGTACGGCCGTAATAGCTAGCATCATTAGTGAAAAGATTATACCCTGGGGTAATAACGAAATCCCCGGTTTTATAAAATCCAAGACCCGCCGGGTTTACAAAAGTGGCCGAAATGTCTCCGCCGAGTGATGTCATTGCTCCTCCAATTGCCTGTTGTCTTGCTGTTCCACTAGATGTGGTCCATGAGTAGCGTAAGGCATCGGCTGGTTCCTGCGCAGAAATATGAATGCAGCAGACACAGATTGCTGCAAGTGAAAATATTTTTTTCATCTGTTAATTTTATTTTGTTTTTGGCAGATGTAATTCGCCCTAAAAATTTTATTCGTTTTTAATAAAAAAGTACTCAAAATTTTTTAGGGCTCATTTCATTGTAATGAATTAAAAGGTATCGAATAGGTTGGTTCAGGCCATTTCGGTGAGTGGCAAAAAATCATGTAAGTAGATTCTAAAATTTCCTTACTGGTGCAGTACTACCACTACTTCCGGATGATGAAGATCCCGAACTATTGTTGGAATTTCCACTATTGGAGCTGGTATTTACCTTTGAACCTGAAGAAGAGTTGTTTCCATTAAAAATATCCCTCAAAAAGTTTCCGGAATTACTGTTGCTGTTTCTAGATTCAGTGTAATTGTTGTTATTCCTGTACTTGTTGGTGCTTTGTTGATTGTTTGTTGTAGAGGAAGTATAAGTATTCAGGTTAAAAGTTCTGGGTTTGGTGTAGGCTACAGTCTTTATATTACTGCCGGTATAGCATTGTGTATAGTACGGATTGTAATAACTGTTCCAGTAAGTATGTGGGTTCCATGGATTGTTATATAAGCCATAGCTGCTATAAACAGTGTAGCGGTAACGGCGTTCTGAACCATACCAATCATCCAGATCGTTCCAGCGGTAGCGGTTCTGAACTTTCATTCTCAGGTATCTGTCTTCATAATAATCGTCGGAATAACGATCATTATTTCTTTCTGCCTTAACGTATTCATCTTGCAGACGAGCCGGGGAATAATAAACATCATCTGGTGTTTGACCAGACTTATAAGCGGTAGTGCAACTGCTGAAAACAATTGCAGATAAAGCCAGAAGTAAAATTGCTGATTTCATGGCAAATGGTTTAGATGAATTAATAATGAAGTTACTACTTTTGTGCGACTTTTGAAGGCGCATAATCATTTGTGTTTAAGTAGCAAAGATTCAGCCATTCAGCAAAATATTGCACACAGGCCTGTTAAATTATAACTAAAGGTCTGTTTGGAGTTAAACTAATTATAAAATGAGCAAGGAGATTACATCGAGAGCAACAGATTATTCGCAATGGTATAATGATTTAGTGATTAAAGGTGAGCTAGCCGATCATTCTGCTGTTCGTGGCTGTATGGTAATACGGCCGTATGGATTTGCGCTATGGGAAAATATGCGGGATGCATTGGACAAAATGTTTAAGGATACCGGCCATGTAAACGCTTATTTCCCGTTGTTCATTCCAAAAAGTTTTTTAAGTAAGGAAGCTGCTCATGTAGAAGGCTTTGCAAAGGAATGTGCAGTTGTAACCCATTACCGTTTGATGAATGACCCCAATGGTGGTGGTATTATTGTTGATCCTGAAGCTAAGCTGGAAGAAGAGCTAATCATAAGGCCTACCTCTGAAACAATAATCTGGAACACCTATAAAGACTGGATTCAGTCTTATCGTGACCTTCCTTTATTAATCAATCAATGGGCAAATGTGGTTCGTTGGGAAATGCGAACAAGATTATTTCTTCGCACAGCAGAATTTTTGTGGCAGGAAGGTCATACAGCACATGCTACCCGAGTAGAGGCAATTGAAGAAACTGAAAAAATGCTTGGTGTATATGCCACTTTTGTGGAAGACTTTATGGCTCTGCCCGTTATTAAAGGAGTGAAAACGGCCAGCGAACGTTTTGCTGGTGCAGAAGATACCTATTGTATTGAAACATTAATGCAGGATGGAAAAGCATTGCAGGCAGGCACTTCACATTTTCTCGGACAGAATTTTGCCAAAGCTTTTGATGTAAAATTCTCCAACAAAGAAAACCAACTTGAATATGTGTGGGCTACAAGCTGGGGTGTAAGTACAAGACTGGTTGGTGCGTTGGTTATGGCGCATAGCGATGATCAGGGTTTGATCTTGCCACCTAAAATTGCTCCTTTCCAGGTAGTGATTGTGCCAATCTATAAAGGCGACGAACAAAAAGCATTGATTGATGGAAAAGTGAAAGAGATCAGCAATGAATTAAAAGCAATGGGCATTCGGGTTAAATATGATGATAATGATAATGCAAGACCAGGCTGGAAGTTTGCAGAATATGAAATGAAAGGTGTGCCAGTTCGGTTGGCAATCGGTGCAAGAGACCTGGAGAAAAATGTGGTGGAAGTGGCCCGCAGAGATACAAAGGAAAAAAGAGTGGTACCGTTGGAAGGTATAGCTCTATATGTGGAAAGCTTATTAGCCGAAATACAAAGCGGAATGTTCGATAAAGCAAAAGCTTACCAGCTAGAGCATATTACTCCTGCTGATAGCTGGGAGGAGTTTGAAAAACTACTGGATGAAAAAGGTGGCTTTATTAATGCACATTGGGATGGTACTGCTGAAACTGAAGAAGCCATTAAAGAAAAAACCAAGGCTACCATACGTTGTATTCCGTTGGAGAATAAACAAGAAGAAGGGAAATGTATATTGACGGGTAAGCCTTCAAAAGAGAGAGTATTGTTTGCCAGGGCTTATTAACAAAAATTCTTTGTACCAATTGCGGAATAAAGTATTTTTAGTGGAACCAAAATCAAATCAATATGGAGCAGACCAATGACAAGTCTTTATTTTCATTAAGCCTGGATGCTCAATCCAGAAATTTTTTATCAGAAACTGCCAAATGGGGAAAGTTTCTTGCAATTATTGGATTTATAATCTGTGTGCTCATTGTAGCTTTAGGTATCTTCATTGTAACTCAGACATCTCAACTGGACAAGGTATTCGGAGAATATGGTGGCAGCAGTTCACTAAGTGGATTAGGCCCTGCAATGGCAGCCGTATACATAATCATAGCTGTTATCTATTTTTTTCCATGTTTATACCTGTTTAGATTTTCCAATCATATGAATGCAGCAATATCGTCAGACGATCAGGCTAATCTTACTGTAGCTTTTCAAAATTTAAAATCCATGTTTAAGTTTGTTGGAATTTTCACCATCATACTTATTTCAATTTATTTACTGGCATTGGCTGTAGGATTAACAGCAGGAGGATAATTTTATTATATAAAAGTGTAAAAGCTGAGCTTCTCAAAACAGGAAGTTCAGCTTTTTCATTTGGTAGATAAATAATTGTAATCTTTCAGGAGCACATCCAGAAAATCGAATGGCGGTAAGGAGGATTCAATCTTCAGGTGATTTTTTATTTTATAACAGGCAGCTTCGGCCATACTGTAGTCATTTTTCTTACGGGCAGTTTCCAATATACTTTTAATGGCGTTGATATCCTTATCACTTAACTGCATGATCTGTGGATAAGATGGCACATAGCTATCAGCCACATCAATAAACACAGTGTCTTCAATATTTCCTTTTGTGTTAATGCGGATAAGAATTGTTTTGGCAAGTATATCGCCGATGCGTTGTCCTTTTTTGGAGGAGACAACTAAAACAATATCTGTAATTAAGAATGCCAACCCTGCAAGTACAATAAAGGTAGATTCAGCATTCTGAATAAAATTAGGATTGCTTAAAACGATAAAAAGCAGAATAGCTATCCAGAGGTCTGAAACCCGAAGTAGCCATCGTATAAGGAACTGGCTGATGCTTGGTCTTCCCCCAATTTCATTTACGACACGGATGCCCATTATTTTTTTGCCGAGGCTTTGACCATTCATGGTAATCTCCATTATTGGATGATAGAGTAGCACTGGTAAAAAAAGCAAAAGGCCGATGGCCTGCATATTGTACTGACTGTCGCTGTCCCAGCCACCGTTTCTTTCTATTGAGGCGAAAATTTCTCCGGCAATCCGCAGGTAAAAATATTCGATGAGTACATCAATAATCAATGACAGCAGCCGCCGGTAAAACTCCGGTACTTCAAAATCAACTTCAATATTAAAATTAGTAGGAACTTTTATTACTGCCATCGCAGAATCTTTACTTTGGCTGACAAATTAATAATTTTATTTAATAGTTATCTTCTAATTATAAACCCTCTATAGGAAATTATCTTTTTATACCTATTAAATTTTATTTCAATCTTTTCATATTTGAAACTCTTCCCATCAAGATATTCTTTTCCAATAATGGTGGCGGTGGTAATACCAGCCCGGTCGCTCAACCGAACCGGTTCTGTCATTTCAAATTTGTTTTTTGGATGAGCTTTCCAGAAACTTTTATCGCTTTGTGTAATTCTTTGCCTGGGCACATTTCTCATATACTTCATATATACCAGCACTGTATCGGCAAAGTATTGTTCAGCAGAATCAGCCTTGTGTTCATTTCGCAGACGAAACAATTCGTTCACAAGCTTTATTTCAATTCTTTCCTGTTTATGTTCCGAATGCAAAGCACCGGTTGCAAAGCAGGCTGCCAATAAATAGAATAGATAAATCATATTAGGAACAATTGTTCAGTTTTGCACAATGTAATTTACTTTTTCTTCTCATCTTTATCTTTTCTGTTAATATTCTCCCTGAAAAGTGGAGCCACATTGGCATACATAGTTTTGGCTGTTCTATGCGAAAGCCTATGTTAATTTATATGCCTATCCAGTTCAAAAGGTGATGTTGTTTAATCTTAAGCCAACAAAAGAAGAGTGATTTCTCTGGCAGAAAAAATACCTTTTACCAATGATAGTTTTATCTCCAATAATACATTATTTTACAAGCCAAATACAGTTACTTGAGGGAAGCCCTTTTTATAAAGAAAAATAAAGACCGCTGGTTGAAAAACCAACATATGCCGTCAAATGATCCGGATGAAATGGCGGCTGATTTTACACAATTGGTAGATGATCTGGCGTATGCTAAAACGTTTTACCCATCAGGAAAAGTAACCAACTATATCAATTCTCAGGCTTCAAGAATTTATCTTGATATTTATAAAAACCGGAAAGAAGAATCAAACCGGTTAATTACATTCTGGAAATATGATCTGCCTTTAACGATACGAAAACATCATAGGGTTGTTCTCTTTTCATTTATTTTCTTCCTGATTTTTTTTATTATCGGCTATTTTGTATCAGCTCAGAACGACGATATGGCCCGGAGTATTTTTGGTGATGGGTATGTAGACCATACACAAGAAAATATTACCAACGGAAATCCATTTGGTATATATGAGCATGGCAATCCTTTTCTTAGTTGGCTAAATTTAATGATACATAATATCAGGGTTTCTTTTCTCATGTTTGTTTCTGGTATTTTTGCCGGCATACCTTGCTTATATATTGCTATTAAGAATTCAATAATGATTGGTGTATTTGATCAGTTTTTTGCTGCAAGAGGTTTGGGTATTGATTTTTGGCTGGTTGTATTTGTACATGGCACATTGGAAATTACCGGATTGATAATAGCTACTGCAGCCGGTCTTGTATTGGGCAAAAGTTTTTTATTTCCCGGAACGATTAGAAGGATCGACGCTTTTAAACAAGGTGCAAAGGATGGTGTAAAAATTATGATCGGACTAATTCCTGTTTTTGCACTGGCAGCTTTTTTTGAAGGGTTCATTACTAGACTGTATAACGATATTTCAATATTGACAACAGCCATCTTTGCTCTCTCCGTATTGTTTGTTATCTGGTATTTTATCATTTATCCGATACGGCTGGGCCGCAAATTATTATTGAATCAAAATGAGGAGGAAGTTTAAGTGGGAATAAAAAGTATCAGGTCTTTATTGTTGTTGCTCGGATTTAAAATAGTGCTGTTCTATTTTTTTCCTGCATCTTCTTTTGTAATGGCACAGCGGAATGAAGATTCAATTGCTATAATAGAAGAATTAACTCCGGATGAAGTGGATGAGCCTGTGACAGATGAAGAGGAAGATACTTCCGATAAATTTATCAGAAAGGATGAGAGATTCAGGAAATGGCGGCCTGCCAGTCAAAGAAATATTCCTGATCCTGTGGTTAAAAACCTGAAAGAAGAAGATGCTTTTTGGTATGTTGATAAGGCATTCAATCAAAAAAAGAAACTTGATGAACCTAAAAAATCATATACGCCACTTGGGCAACAAGCATGGTTTAAAACGTTGGTTTGGTTGATTATTATTGGTGCTTTTGTCGCTTTTCTCGTTACGTATCTTTCAGGAAGTAATATTAATCTCTTCAGAAAGAAAAATGTAACAATCGCAAATCAGGATCCGGAAGAAATGCCGGAAGATATTTTCGCTATCAATTATCAAAAAGAAATTGACAAAGCAGCGGCGGCTGGAAATTACAGGCTGGCAGTCCGGTTGATGTTTTTGCAGTTGCTGAAGAATATGTCGGAGCGGAACATCATCAACTATAAGCAGGATAAAACAAACTTTGACTATTTATCAGAGGTGCATTCTACGTCATGGTATCAGCAGTTTTTTAAAGTTACCCGCAATTATGAATACAGCTGGTATGGAAAGTTTGATATTAGTGAAGATGCATACCAGTTAATTCGAAAAGATTTTGATCAGTTTAAAAATCAATTAAGTTAAATCTATTTGAAAAATAAGTTACCATATATACTATTGTTTTTGATCGGGAGTGCTTTTATTTTACTTTTTGTTACAGGCAATAATAAAACCAGCCGTAGAATTGATAACAGGGTTACTTTTCGAAAAAATGACAAGCGGCCATATGGAATGTATGTTGCCTTTAATCATTTAAAATATATTTTTCCTAAAGCCACTGTTTCAGTAAATAAGTATGAACCCGGTTATTGGGATTCTTTATCTACTTACGAAACGAACCAGGCTCTTATTATTCTGGCTGATAGGTTCACTGCCGATGAAACTGAAATAGATAAATTAATAGCATTTGTAGAGAATGGAAATGATGTGTTTATAACAGCGAGGGAGCTTTCTTATGATGCAAAAAATATTTTCAATTGCGAAACAATTAGCAATGATGTTTTTATTGAGGGCGAAATACTTGGAAAGTCTGACAGCCTGATAATCTCATTAGCAAATCCTCCATTCGATGAAAAACTGGTGTATTCATATCCTGGGCGAAGCCTGAGCTCTATATTTTCATCAATTGACAATTCCATTACTGATATAGTAGGAACTGATGAATTTGGAAGCCCGGATTTTATACATCTCCAAGCTGGAAAGGGACATTTATATATTCACCTTGCTCCCATTGCATTCAGCAATTATTTTGTACTGCATAAAAATAATATCAGGTATTTTGAAAAAGCATTCTCATTGATTAATCCTTCTGTAAAAAGAATTGTGTGGGATGAATATTATCTTGATGATAATGGCAAGAATAACAGGAATAATGATGAGAATGGGTGGTTGAAAGAATTGTTGAAATATCCTGCCTTAAAAGCAGCTTTGCTAACAGCCATCCTTGCTTTATTAGCTTATGTGCTATTCGAAATGAGAAGAAAGCAGCGGTACATTCCAGAAGTCACAAAGCCAAGAAACGATTCGCTTGATTTTGTAAAAACGATTGGACGGTTGTATTATGATAAAGGAGATCATCAAAACCTTTGTAAAAAAATGGGTTCTTATTTTCTGGAGTATGTAAGAAATAAATACAAATTGCCTACAGGAACGCTGGATGAAGAATTTATCAGTAATTTAAAATTTAAGTCGGGAGCTGAAGAAAGTGAGATCCGTGGAATCGTTTCATTTATTAAATATGTTGAAACAAGCCCGGCCATTACACCGGATCAGGTAACAGATTTTCATAAACAAGTAGAATCATTTTATAAAAATGCATAAATATGGAAGAACAAATTTTTGAACAACGGACAGACCTTTCAGCATTAAACACTGCGGTAAATTCTATCCGCAATGAAATTAAAAAAATCATTGTGGGTCAGGATGAAATGGTAAAGCTTATCATTACAGCATTGCTAGCAGATGGCCATGTGTTGATAGAAGGTGTGCCGGGTGTTGCAAAAACATTAACAGCAAAACTGGTTGCCAAAAGTGTGAATGTGGGTTTTTCCAGAATACAATTCACTCCGGACCTTATGCCTTCCGACGTATTGGGTACACCTGTTTTTAATCCCAAAGAAGCCAGCTTTGAATTTAAGAAAGGTCCGGTCTTTAGTAATATTGTTTTAGTAGATGAGATTAACAGAGCCCCTGCCAAAACACAATCTGCACTACTGGAAATAATGGAAGAAAGGCAGGCGACAGTGGATGGGAAAACTTTTCCCATGGCATCGCCATTTATGGTGTTGGCTACGCAAAACCCTGTTGAACAGGAAGGAACTTACCGTTTACCAGAAGCACAGCTTGATCGTTTCTTATTTAAGATATTAGTGCCATATCCTAATGAAACGGAAGAACTGGCAATACTTACCCAGTTTCACAATATGGGAAATACAACAGCAATGGAGCTGATTCAACCTGCATTACAAGGTGAACAAGTGGCTGCCTTGCGAAAGCAAATAAAAATGCAGATAATTGAAGAAAAGCTCTTGCAGTTTATAGCTAAACTAATTCACCAGACAAGAAATCATAAATCAATTTACCTGGGAGCATCACCAAGAGCATCGCTGGCAATTATGAATGCATCCAAGGCAATGGCTGCCATGAGTGGAAGGGATTTTGTGACACCCGAAGATATTTTAGCTATAGTACCATCAGTACTCCGTCATCGTATCATTCTTTCGCCAGACAAGGAGATGGAAGGAATAACTGAGGATGAAGTGATAAAACAAATTATACAGGGAATGGATGTGCCGAGGTAGGAGGTAGCAGAATCTAAGATTTATAAACTGTATGAAAATTGGAGAACTCTTTAAATTATAGTTAGACTTCGGACTTTTTACTTCCGATCTCTGACTTCACTATATGATCAAATCTTTTTACTTAAATAATATCGCTTACTACATTGCCGGTGCTGCGTCGGTAGTTTTTGTTATAAGCTATTTTCATCCTGCTTTATTTCAGATTGGCGGATTGATTTTGTTGTTATTGGTTATTGCAATTTTCATAGATACTTTACTTGTCTTTAGCAAAAGAAAAGGGATAACAGCGAAACGGTTCGTTACAGACCGGTTTAGCATTGGTGATGATAATAAAGTTGTTATCAGCCTCGATAATCATTACGCATTTCCGGTTAAAACAAGTATTATAGATGAGGTGCCGATTCAATTTCAGGAAAGGGAATGGATAAGAAAAGCAAAAATTGACAAAGGAGAAAATCATAATCTTGAATATTTTTTAACACCTATGACAAGAGGTGAATATGTGTTTAATAACATTAATGTTTTTGCACACGGTCCATTACAATTAGTAAAGCGACGTTTCATTTTCGAAGCTGTTCAGACAATAAAAGTATATCCTTCTTATATCCAGATGCGGCGTTACCAGTTGCTGGCAGTTAGTAACCGCTTACAGGAAGCAGGAGTGAAGAAGATCAGAAAGATTGGCCATAGTATGGAGTTTGAACAAATCAAAGAATATGTTCGTGGCGATGATTACAGAACCATTAACTGGAAGGCAACGGCCCGCAAAGATGCGTTGATGGTGAATAATTATACTGATGAGAAAAGTCAGCAGATATATTGTTTGATAAATAAAGGCAGAGTAATGAAAATGCCTTTTAAAGGAATGACATTGCTGGATCATGCTATTAATGCCTCGTTGGTATTGTCCAATGTAGCGTTGGTAAAGCAGGATAAAGCTGGTGTCATCACCTTCGAGAAAAACTTAGATACATTTTTACAGGCTGATAAAAAACCGATGCAGATGAACCTTATTCTGGAAAGCCTGTATCGTCAAAAAACAGATTATCTCGAGTCCGATTTCGAAAAACTATTCTCTGTAATCAGAAACAGAGTTACAAATCGTAGCTTACTGATTTTGTTTACCAATTTTGAATCGCTGGAAAGCCTGCAAAGAGAAATGAGTGCTTTAAAAAAGATTGCCAAGTATCATCTGTTGCTCGTTGTGTTTTTCGAGAATACAGAATTGAAATCTTTAATAGAAGGAAACGCATCATCACTGGAAGATATTTATATAAAAACGATAGCAGAAAAATTTGCTTTTGAAAAAAGGTTAATGGTAAAAGAACTGCATAAAAATGGCATTCCGTCCATACTTTCAACACCTGAAAACCTGACAGTAAACACAGTTAATAAATACCTCGAATTAAAAACAAGATTGTCAATCTAAGTTTTTCAACCATTCACAAACCTTATTTTTGCCCGATGGATAAAACTGAATTTGAACATGGGCGAGTATTGCTGATCAATAAATCATTGAGATGGACTTCCTTTGATGTGGTACAAAAGCTCAGGAATATTATCAGGATAAAAAAGATTGGCCATGCCGGCACATTGGATCCATTGGCAACTGGTTTGCTGATTATCTGTACCGGAAAGTTTACCAAGAGGATAAATGAATTTATGGCTCAGGAAAAAGAATACACCGGCACCATTACCATTGGATCTACAACGCCAACATATGACTTAGAAAGTGAACCGGAAAATTTTAAGCCATACAACACTATTTCTGATGATATAATCAGGGAAACAACGAAAATGTTTACAGGAGAGATTGCTCAAATTCCTCCTGCACATTCGGCTATTAAGATTGGTGGTAAAAGGGTGTATGAGTTAGCAAGGCAAGGTAAAGAAGTAAAGATTGAACCAAGACAAATTACAATTAAAGAGTTTGAAATTGTAAAAATTGAGTTGCCAATAATTTATTTCAAAGTAGTTTGTACTACCGGCACCTATATTCGTAGTCTTGCTTTTGATTTTGGCGAAGCATTAGGTTGCGGAGGACATTTAAGCAGTCTTTGCCGAACAAGAATTGGGAACTTTAAAGTAGATGAAGCATTAACGATTGATACATTTGATAAACAATTCAAAGACGATAATCCTACAAACTAAACGGATAATTAATACCTATTTGTAATTGCCCGTTAATTAGTCGCCAGTTATGAAACCATTTATTTTGATCGGCCATATTGTCGGGCGAAGGGTCTTTCACTTTATATGCATAATCCACTCTTATAAGAAAGAAATTAAAATCAAGACGAAGCCCGGTTCCAACGCCAATGGCAATATCTTTTCCAAGCCTGCTGAAGTTAAAAACTTCTTCTGGCTGACCAGCTTGTTTTTTCAGCAACCAGACATTACCAATATCAGTAAATAAAACACTTTCTATTCTGGTGCCTGCTATTTCAGCAATTTTAAAACGATACTCTGTATTAAATTCTAATTGCACATCCCCAAATCTGTCGGGAAACTGATTAAAATCTTTGACAACTGAACCGGGCCCCAATCTTCTTAGTTGCCATGCTCTCATACTGCTTGGTCCGCCGGCAAAATATTGCCGGAAAAATGGAAGAGCATATCGTTTGTTTTCATTTACTGTTGAATTGAGAGCATAACCTATTCCACCAAACAAGCGGAATACCAATGATGAGTTGTTGAATTTTATTGCTTGGGTAAACTCAGTATTTATTTTTACAAACTTATACAATTGAGTATCCAGGAACTTACTCGGAATAAGTCCGGCAAGAAAAGGAATCTCTACATTAAAAGAAAGTACATTTGGTTTTTTCTCCTGTGTGTTTTTAATTGTAAAACCTGCCAACGTGGACGAAATAAAGCCATCTGTAAAAATGTTTTTCAAAACAGGATTATTGGTAATCAGTCTTATTAAACTGTCTCTAGGCTTCAGATAGGAATATTCAATGTTGGGAATTTTCCAAAACAGTTGCAATAGTTTATTCTTTTGACTGATGTTTCCCTGGTATTCATATCCCCATGATCCATTAACAGTAGTAAGGTTATATAATAAGTTTCGCTCCGTATTGGCGGCATTAAAAGAAAAGATTGTTCTGATATTGCTTCCATGTTTTGCTGTCAGCTTTTTAAAATTCGGAACTAATTTTGGGAAATAAATATTGTGGCTGAAACTGGTTTGTCTTGTTTGTACAAAATTCTTACCTAATTCAACACCAAACCGCACACTGGTATTTGTTTGAATTGCTGATTTGGCAAAATTCTTATTCAGCAAATTTAAATTAAAGCCAAGCCCCACCAATGTGCCGGAAACAGCACTTATATTTTGACTGGCTTCCAGATTGGCAGTAAAGGAATATTTTTTGGCAGGTGTAAGGCGAATATTAAAATCTACACTGTCTTCTCCAGGCCTTGCTTTTTGTTCTATATTGACAAGCCGCCATGCACCCAGAGAATTAAATCGATTTATAGTTCTCAGATATTTCTGTTGGTTGTATAAATCACCTCGTTTGAAATAAATATTTTGCGGAAAAATTTTTGGTTTAAAGATGCCGTGATGATAGATTACTTTCACTCCATTCACTATCTCTTCTTTTCTGGCTATTCCTGCGGTGTCATACGTAATATCCGGATAAACAGTAACGTTACCAATATAATATTTTGTGAGTTTGCTGCTATCTGAGTCAGATCTAAGTCTTATTTCAAGATTTGCTGTGGGGTTTTCCCTTCGTTCTTTTAGTTTCTGTAATATTTCTAATTGTTCCAAAGGATCAAAAGTTGGACGTAAAAGAGAAATGTCGAGTGTATCCCAAAGGCCGATCATTTCCTCTCTGCCAAACCGCATAAATCCATTGTTCCGGTATATGTCCACCAACCTGTCCAGTTCTTGCGAGATGGCTGCTTTTGCAAAAGGATCACCTTCTTTTACACGACTGTTTTTTTGGTTTTCCAAAGCAATGGACTGAAGTTCCGGCTGTATGAAATTATAGGCAAAAGAATCAATGGTAACAATCTTGCCTGGTTTCACCACAAAATTTACTGTAGTGCGATATTGATTCTGGTTGACAGTGTCGATGGTTGTATTATAAGTAATGCTGTCACGGAAATAACCCATTGAAACCAGCAATGCTCTCATAAAGAGAATAGATTTGTCAGCATTCTCCGTTTTAAATTCCGGAGGCTTATTGAGTACCAGCGCATTTATCCTTCCTCTATAAAGGAGTTTGTGTGATGTTCTGACTCTTATACTATCATCTAATTGCCGGGAAAGCCTTGATTCAAGGTCATTTTTTTCTGCTGTAGTGTAATTCCCATCCACCGTCACATTATATTTGAATACAAATGGCTTTTTTACCGGGTAATCTTTAGGTATAACCCCACAGGAACTGATTAATATCACCATAGACATTACAAGTGCCGGAAGGAAAAAGCGACTATTAAATGATGTGGTGATTGACATAAATAAAAAAGAAGATATATGCTTGCTAAATCTAAGCTCAAATATATTCAAAGTTTAGGCCAGAAAAAATTTCGTCAGCAGGAAGGTTTGTTTATTGCTGAAGGTCCAAAATTGGTAAACGACCTGCTTGAAATGAAAAATTCAGCCATTCAGGAAATTTTTGCTTTAAAAGAATGGATAGAAGATAACAAAAAAGTTGCAGATAGTAACACAGTAGTTGAGATTACTGCTATAGAATTAGAAAAGATTTCACAATTAACAACACCCAACCAGGTAGTAGCGGTAGTAAAGCGATTTGCCATTGATGAAAATTTTGTAGTTAAAAATAAAATCACATTGGCGCTGGATAATATACAGGATCCGGGAAATATGGGAACGATTATTAGAATTGCAGATTGGTACGGTGTTGATCAGGTAGTTTGTAATACTCAAAGTGCTGATATGTATAATGCAAAAGTGATTCAATCTACGATGGGAAGCATTGCAAGGGTAAACGTATTTTATACTGAACTTTCAGCCTGGTTGACAAAACAAAAGAACATTCCAATCTACGGCGCTATGCTAAATGGAGAAGATGTGACAGCAATAAAAAAAATAAAAGAAGGAATTATTGTTATTGGAAACGAATCAAAAGGGATAAGTGAAAAGGTGTTGAAATCTGTCAATAAGAAAATTACCATACCTCAAAAAGGGAAAGCAGAATCATTGAACGCTGCTGTTGCAACAGGAATTATTCTATCGCATCTGTTATAATTATCTGAACTGGATTGCTTTTACTGGTTGAATTTTCCTGACCAATACTGTTGGTATCAGCAATACTAAAATGCAAACGGCTAATGTACCCGCACAAATCAATGCCACCTGCCACCAAACAATTTTTACAGCCGCAGTACTCATATAATAAGCTTCTTCTTTGAGTGTGATAAAGCCGGTGGCATCTTGTAACCAGAGTAACCCAAGTCCAAACAGCAGTCCGAAAAATATTCCGGTCAGTGTTATAAATAATGAGTGGCGGAGAAATATTTCCTGAATTGTCCAGTTAGATGCGCCAAGTGATTTAAGTACACCAATCATTCTTACTCTTTCCAATACTAAAATGATAAGGCAGGTGATAAGATTGATAATGGCAACAATTACCATAAAACCAATCAGTACATCCCGGGTAATATCCTGCATACTCAGCCAATCGAATATATTGGGGGAAATTTGTTTTACACTAACGGTATTCCATGTCAGTGGAAAATATTGCATGGCATAGATTTCATTAGCCACATCATCTATATTGTGATAATCTTGTAGAAAAATTTCATAGCCACCAATCTCATCTTCATTCCATTCATTCAGCCGTTGAATTAACTTTATATCGCCAATGGCAAATGTTTTATCGTATTCTTCAATGCCTGTTTTAAAAATGCCGGTGATAGTTAGTTTGTC
>JBBSJN010000041.1:0-17428 GCA_038257235.1 Chitinophagales bacterium | reverse complement strand
CCGCCTCGTTTATAAATGCCAATATCTGTTGTCATATCATACTCCAGATCGGGAGTGGTCAATGTTCCTTTGCCATCTGTTAGCCGGACACCCCCATCCAGAAAGGCTAGTTTTCTATTAATTAAATATCGAAGATGTTTTGAATAAATATTTGCTGTATCAGCATCATTAATATGTACATTGCCCCAGGCCTCAAATGTATTTGTGTTGTTATTAATAACACAGCTATCGCAAAAAAAAAGGGATGTTCCTTGTTTTAATTTTACGTTGCCAGCTAATATTTGTAATTGGGTTGAATCATTTATTTTTCGAAATTCCAGTTTTCTTACTCCTGGTAAAATTTCTACTAATAATGAGCTGTCTGCTGCAGGTGCGTCAGGTGTTACAACCTGTGCCAATAAATTTCCGGAGTTCAGGAAAATTACAGCCAGGCACATGCAAGTAAGTAAAGTAAATTTTCGCATTAAATTTTTACTACTTCGGAATGGAATCTTTAATAGCTGGTGAAGTTATAGGACCGTCTTTATCTTTTTTACCAAAAATTGATAAATTAACGTATCGTTTTGGATTGGTGCGAAGGTCGTCCATTAATATTTCTGCACTTAATATAGCATCAGTTAGTTTATTATAAAGTGTTTTATCATTTATTAAAGCTCCAAGTGTACCTTCTTTGCTGCTGATTTTTGCTACTGCACTTTTCAAATCGTTGATCGTTGCATTTAGTGCATCAATAGTAGGTTTTAATTCTAAAGCTGCTAATTTTTCAGAAGTAAGTTTTGCATTTTTTATTGTTGCAGTAATATCATCTGTATTTGTCAATAATTTGCCTGTTAATGCCTCAGCATTGTTCAGCGTTTTAGCTAATGCTCCGGTCTGTTGATCTAACATTCCGTTCAAAGCACTGCTTGCTCTGTTAAAATTTGCTAATGTTTGCTGAATATTAAGTTTTGCTTCAGCGTTTAATAAGCTGTTTACACCGCTAAAAACTGTGTTTAATGAATCCAATGTAGAGCGGACTTTTGTAAGGGTAGGAGTAAGCTGTGCTTTTACATCGTCTAGAATTCCGACATCTACAACTGTGATTAAAGTGTCGCCAGAACTCAGGAACTCTGAAGAAGTTCCTTTTTGAATCACAATATAAGAAGCACCAACAAGAGGAGAAGAAATCATTGCTTTTGAATCTTTGGGAATATTTACATCCTGCGATAAATTAATAGTGGCTACAATACCACTCATATCTTTATCTTTTGCTGAAAGGCTATATACAGTTCCAATTACATAACCATTTATTTTTACTTCGTTTGATTTGGAAAGTGAACCCAGATCTTTAAAAACAGCATATATCTTTTCACTTTTTTTAAAAAGATCTTTTCCTTTTAAAAAATTAAATCCAAGGATAAGTACAGTTAGACCGGTAATAGTAAGAATACCGACTTTTGTTTCGTTGCTTATTTTCATCTGATTTTTTGCTTTGTCTTTCTGTTCAATAAGCTGCCAAATTAGCCAATTATTTCCAAACCTTTAAGCAACTAAAAAGACTTCTTTTCTTTATCCTCTGCAGATTTAGCCGCTTTTTCTTCAAGCTTTTGCTTATATTTCTTCAACGCAGTAAAGATATTTCCTACTATTTCCTGTTGACCTTCGGGACTAAGCATATAAGCCTCTTCATCTTTGTTAGAAATGAACCCGATTTCTACCAAAATACTTGGCATTGCCGTTGCCTGCAAAACCCAGATGCCTTTATCGTTTCTTTGCTTTACCCCTCTGTCTATCCGGCCTGCATCTTTAAACTCTTCCTGCATATAGTCTGCCAATTGCAGGCTTTTTCTAAAAAAATTCTGGGTATAGATCAGCATCCGTACTTTTTCTGCCGGATCAGTCGGATCTGGTAATGATAATGTTGTAGTAGAATCCATTTCACCCGAAAAATCATTTTTGGCTACTGAATTTATTTTAGCATCGTTCTTACCAATAGCCCAAATATATGTTTCGGTTCCCTTTGCCTTATTCTCTACCCACACATTATCATATTCGTACTTGTAAGCCGTTTGTTTAACAGTCTTCTTTCCTTTCTTAACTGTTTTTGTGTAAGGTGTTTTACCTACAACTCTTCTTTCGTACCACCCACCAGGTGCCTTTCCTGCAGAATTGCAATGAATTGCTATAAACAAATCGCCATTGTTATCATTAGCAAGGTTGGCCCTGTATTTTAATGAAGCATCCAGATTCGTATGATTTCCGGGAAGAATGTCGGTAGTACGGGTATAAAGAATTTTAATTTCCGGAAATGCTTTTGCAATAGTATCCCCAAGTTTTAAGGAAATGGCAAGTGCCACATTTGCTTCAGACTCAATAGTCCCTTTAGCGCCGGGATCCTGACCTCCATGGCCCGGGTCAATTATCAATGTCCGAAGAGGTTTCAGATTTGTTTGTTGCCCCCAAACAGGCGAAGCAACAAAAAAAAGACTTAGGAATAAAAATGGGATTACTATTTTTCTCATCAACGGATATTTTGTTGCTATAATAGATAATTTTTATCGGGTAACTGCTTTTTCCTTTTCCTCAATCATATTCAGTAAAGCACTTACATCTTTTGACTTGTTTTTTTCTGATTTCTTGTCCTCTTTATCATTATCACCCTGTTGCTTTTCAAGCCATGCAATATAAGTCTTTAAGGCTCTTATCATACAATCGGCTAATTCTTTCTGACCAGATTTACTATTCAGATAATCTTCTTCGGCACGGTTGGTAATATAGCCAGTTTCTACTAAAATGCTGGGCATAGCAGTAGCCTGTAATACCCAAATACCAACCCCACGTTGCTTTACATCTCTGTCCACACGGCCCACTTTTGCAAATTCATCTTGTACAAATCCGGCAAGTGTGGCACTTCTTTTAAAATATTGTTTTGTCTTCAATAATGAAAGTGCTATAAATTCCGGTGAGTTTGGATCAATATTGCCATAGGATTTTTTGAAATCAGGTTCTTGCAACATGGCAGCATTTTCTCTTACCGCTAATTCTTTTTCCTCACTTTTATGAGCTCCCCAAATATAGGTTTCTGTTCCCTTGGCAGGATTGTCGAGAGTAATGGTTTTATACTGAGGTTCCTTTTTTGTTTTTTTCTTCCGGCTGCTTCCTTTCCCAGTATAGTAGGTAACAGTTTTGTAACCAGTAAGTGTTCTGCGTTTTATAGGCACTGCTGCATTTACATGAATACAAAAAAACAAATCCCCATTATTTTCATTGGCAATATCTGCACGGCGGTGTAGTGATGTTATTCTTTCAGTAGGCCGGGTTTCCACAATTTTAATTTCCGGCATTTCTTTTTTCAAACTTTTGATAAACTCTTTTGAGATGGCGAGGCAAATATCATCTTCGTAAGAATATGCTCCTCTGGCCCCGTTGTGTCCGCCATTTGCCATAATGCCATGGCCGGCATCAACAATAATAGTTCTGATAACTTTCTGTTTATTCTCTACCGGTGGCGAGTTTTTTACGAAAGAAAATATTGTAATACTGGAACAACAAACAAGAAAAATAAAAAAGGTTCGTCCGATCATGGCTTTTCAATGCTTTAGTGGCTCATAGAATATTCACAAATTGTTTTATAATCTTCATAGGATGCAGATGGATAATGATTTACATTTGCCTCCTACCTGATGAAGCAACTGTACAAATTTAAGTCAAATTTCTTTTTTTACGGGATAACTGCAGTGCTTATGTTTTGCACAATAACGTGGAAAACTGTGGCTTATGCTGTTCCTGTATCAGATTTTTGCAGTCCTTTAACAGTGACGGCAGATACAATTAAACCGTTGCTAAAAATTAATTCCACTTTAAAGATTGCCAATAACTTAACAGATACCACAAAAAAACCTGTAATTGACTCATCAGTCTTTACTGAAAAAGTAGATACTTTCTCTCTTAAAATTTCGAAAGATACTCTGGAAGCTCCGTTAAGATATGCTGCTGAAGATTCTGCTGTTATACTCATACAAGCAAAAAAAGTGTTGCTATATGGCAAAACAAAAACAGAATACCAGGATATTGTTTTAACTGCTCCCAAAGTGGAAGTGGATCAGGTAACTCAGGTAGTAACTGCTGTAAATTCAAAAGATAGTACCGGAGCTGTTATTGAAACAGCACATTTTAAAAGTGGTGAAAGTGAATTTACAAGTGATACTATACGATACAATTTTAAATCACAGGTTGGGCTCACCAAAAACACTTATTCACAACAAGGAGAATTTTTAGTGATTGGCGAAGTAGCAAAAAAAGTAAATGAGAATACAACTTTTATTAAAAGAGCCAGATTTACCACCTGTTTGTTAGATGAGCCCCATTTTGATTTTGTTACCCCAAAAATGAAAGTGATAAATCAAAAGCTGGCAGTATCTGGCCCTGCTCACCTGGAATTTGAAGGTGTACCAGTTCCGATTTATTTGCCTTTTGGTATTTATCCATTAAGTCAGGGGCGACACTCCGGTTTGATGCCTCCACGTTTTACAAGCAATGAGCAATTTGGTTTGGGACTTGAAGGTCTAGGTTATTATAAAGTTCTCAGTAACTATTGGGATGTAAAAGTATATGGTAATGTCTATTCCTATGGAGGTTGGTCGGCAAATGTAAATCCTACCTATCGCAAAAGATATCGGTATAGCGGAGCTTTTAATCTAAGCATGCAAACGACAAAATTTAATTTTAAAGGCGATCCTGATTTTTTAAAAAACAGAACATTTAATATAAACTGGAATCATAGTGTAGATGGAAAATCAAGACCAGGTACCAGTTTCTCTGCCAGTGTAAATGCAGGATCTACCAGGTATAATCAGCTTACACCAAATAATGTACAGCTTAATTTTCAAAACCAATTAGGCTCTTCAATTGCTTATTCAAAATCATGGGCAGGCAAGCCTTATAATCTTACGCTTAGCGCCAATCATAACCAGAATAATGTAACAAGGCTTATTAATGTCAGCTTGCCCGATGCCGGATTCACCGTAAATACTTTATATCCGTTTCAAAATAAGAATGATGTGGGAACACCTAAATGGTACCAAAAATTAGGAATAGGCTATAATGGCAACTTTAGAAATCAGGTATCATTTTATGACACAGCTTTTCAATTAAAAAGATTGATTGATACCTTGCAATGGGGAGCACAGCATAGTATACCGGTTATATTGGCATTGCCACCAATTTTGGGCGGTGCAGTTATTGTCTCTCCTTCAGTTTCATACTCACAGGTTTGGATAGCACAAAAGTTCAGAAGAAAATGGAATACGGCTACACAAAAAGTGGATACAACAATCACCAAGGGTTTCTTTACAGATCATCAGACCTCTTTTTCTCTAAGTTTTAATACAGCGGTTTTTGGAACCTATCAATTTAAACAATCAAGAATTGTAGCATTGCGGCATGTGATTCGTCCATCTTTCAGTTTAAATTATAAACCCGATCTTTCCAGAAGTCATTTTTATTCCGATACTGTTGCTACAGGAGTAATCCAACGCTTCAGCGAATTTGAAGGAGCTCTATACAGCGGATACGGCGAGGGGAGAACCGGCGGTTTCGGTTTCCAGGTGGATAATAATCTGGAAATGAAATGGCGGTCGAAAAAAGACACTGGCGAAAATGCTATTAAAAAAATCAGGTTGATTGATGGTTATGGGTTTTCAACCGGCTATAACTTTTTAGCTGATTCGCTCAAACTGAATATTATCAGCTTATACCTTCGGGCAACTTTGTTTGATAAAATTCAAATCAATGCACAGTCTGCATTGGATCCTTATCAGACTGATCAATACGGCCGTGATATTGATAAGTATGCATGGGAAGGTGGTAAATTCAAACTAGGCAGACTTACTTATGGAAGTATCTCAATGAGTACAAGTTTTCAAAGCAAACCGAAAGATCCGAAGAAAGACGAATTGCGAAAGAAGGAGGCAGAGGAACGTTTAAATGATCCAAACCTGATAGGCGACCAGCGCAGATTGCTGGAATATATGCAGCAAAACCCTGCCGACTTTGTAGATTTTAATATTCCTTGGCAGGTTTCACTAGGATATTCAATTTCTTTTACTAACCGTTTGCAACCCGATCTTATCAGCTATAAAAAAGATTTTACATCCGGCTTAAACTTTACGGGTAGCTTTAATCTGTCGCCGAAGTGGAATTTTTCAACGAATGGCAACTTTGATTTTGATACAAAAAAATTGCAGACATTTCAAATGAGCATCAACAGGGAAATGCATTGCTGGCAATTATCTATCAATGTTACACCAATAGGTCTTTACCGTTCTTTTAGCTTCACCATCAGTCCTAAGTCCTCAGTGTTGCAGGATTTAAGAATTAACCGCAGCAGGTATTTTAGTAATTTCTAAAGAGATTTATGCTGCAGGTAATAAGCTTTCATTACTTCAAAGACGTTCTGTTTTAATTGTACTGAGTTCATATCCTGAACTTCTATAGGTTCAAGAAAATGCATTTCAATTCTATGCGGCCAGAAATAAAAAGTTTTATCCAATGGCAATACTTTCTTTGTATTAAATATTACAGCAGGTATGATAGACTTTTTTGTTTCAACTGCCAATTTAAATGCGCCATCATAAAATTTTTTAAGTGGTTCGCTGGTTCTGTTTCTTGTTCCTTCCGGATAAATGCAGATATGAATACCTTGCTTTAGTACTGCTTTCATTTTTTCAAAACTTTGTCTTCTGCTTTTGTCATTATTACGGTTCACAATCACTGAACCTTTCATATAATAAAAACCAAATAATGGCACTTTAGTAAAAGTTGATTTTGCAATTGTTTTATTGGCTCCGGGAATAAAAGGTGAGGAGAGGGGCACATCCATCAGGGAATTGTGATTACTCGTTACAACATAAGTCTCTCCGGGCTTAAAATTTGATTTTCCTTTAATTCGAACAGAACAACCTGTAATTCTTAACCAGACATTCATCCACAATTTTGCTATCTGTATAAATATTTTTTGCCCTTTCGGGTCAGGTATCAGCCAGCAAAGCATGGAAGGAATAAAAACAATAAGAAATGTAAGCATGAAACTTATTAAAGCCCATACTGCAAATATTCTTCCCAGTATATTTTTAATTGCATACATAACTATAAACTCCAGTCAATTGGATCAATGCCTTTTGATGCAAGGTATTCATTCGTTTTAGAAAAATGTTTACATCCAAAAAAGCCTCCATACGCCGAGAGGGGAGATGGATGCACGGAGCGGAGAATGCAATGTTTTGATTCATCGATTAAAATTTGTTTTTCCTGTGCAAATTTTCCCCACAACAAAAAAACAACATTTTTTTTCTTACTGGAAATAGTTTTGATAACGGCATCAGTAAAAGTAGCCCAGCCTATTTTAGAATGACTCATCGGCTCACCAGCTCTTACCGTTAATGAGGCATTCAATAAAAAAACTCCCTGCTCTGCCCATTTAGTCAGGTTGCCATCATCGGGAATAGTAATACCGATATCATCCTGCAACTCTTTAAAAATATTCAGCAGTGATGGCGGCGGTGGCACCCCATTTTGTACAGAAAAGCAAAGGCCATGTGCCTGACCTATTCCATGATAGGGATCCTGGCCAAGTATCACCACCTTTACATTTTTAAAAGGTGTGGTGTTAAAGGCGTTAAAAATCAAGGAGCCTGGCGGATAAAGTGTTTTCCCTTGTGACTTTTCGATTCTTATATGTTCAGGAATTTGTTGAAAATAGGTTGAAGCAAATTCTTCTTTCAACATTTTTTTCCAGGAATCTTCAATTTTTACATCCATTACAATCTCTTTTTTGTAAAAATAAAAAAGCGAAACCTAATTGGCTTCGCTTTGTGACCCGGATTGGATTCAAACCAATGACCCCAAACTTAGAAGGTTTGTGCTCTATTCAGCTGAGCTACCGGGCCGAAATGAGCGGCAAATATAATTGAAATCAATGATTTGGAAAGAAGAAAATCATTTAATTGGGAGAACAAACCCGTTTAAAAAAGCATTTACTTTAGCTTCGGGCAAATCTTTACTGCTATAGACGTACATAAAACCAATAAACTTACCATCTGTCCAGGCTTTTATTTTCCATTTATCATTCTCTTCATCTTCCCAATAATCAAGTATGCCCCGGGTATTTTCATTATTATTGAGGTGATGACCTTTGCCATATCCGGCTGATTTTTTTATGGAAAAAGATGTTTTCAGATAATCAACATAAGCAATCAACAAATCTTCTGCTGCCACAAGATCTGTTACAGGAGTCAACAACATTACACAGATAGTACCATAGGTCACATCACCAACCTTGCATTCGCCTGTATATACTTTCGATGAATCGGAACTATAGTCCAGTTTAAATTTTGATTCGCAGTAATTATAAAATGAACATCCTGAACTGCCAATGGGATATTTTTTTAATGTTTGTGCCTGGCTGGAAACAGTTATGAATAAAAAAAAGATAAAAAGCTGGTATATTTTCATGTACTAAATATAAGGTTCAATTTTTATTTCATTCCGGGAAATCGAATGCCATTTAAAAAAATATCCACTTTCTTATCTGGCAACTCTTTTTCACTGTGCATATGCATAATACAGATAAAATCTCCATTAGTCCAGGCTCTTACTTTCCATTTGTTATTATTCACATCTTCCCAGGTATCATAAATACCTCTGGTATTGTCGTTTTTATTCAGTTTATGGCCTTTATCATATCCATTTGCTTTCACAATGCCATAATCAAGTTTTAAAAAGTCCAGATAAGCAATAACAGTATCCTGAGCAGCTTTCAGGTTCATTACAGGATTCTTTAGTTTCACACAATAAATACCATAAGTTACTCCATCTTTCTCACAATCATCGGCATAAACAGTAGATCCATCTTCCATATCATACATATCAAATCTGCCAGGGAAACAAAAAACTTCAACAGTACAACCAGTATTACTTATCGCTACTTTCGAAGCATCCTGGGCAAAACCATTGACAAGTTTGAATAATAGGAAAAGAGGCAGAAGAGAATATCGCATATTAATCAGTTTTTGGCTTAGCAATCAGTAATCATAGTTCCGGTTTTGTAAAGATAAAAGTCATTTCCGATTGGTTGCACTATTACTCAACTTAATTGAAATAACCTCTCTAAGTTTCAAATCTTTTAAATTGCATTCCTAATTACTTTCTATGTCATCTATTTTCAATTACGGATCAGACCATCTTACAGTATCAACTGCCATTGCCATTGGTTTAGGAAAAATAAAAGGAGTGTTGAGCAATGCTGTTATTAAACAAGTAAAAGAAAGCGAGCAGGCTGTACAGCAAATTGTGGATGAAGGCAGAACCGTGTACGGAGTAAATACAGGTTTTGGCATTTTGGCCCATACTGCCATTTCAAAAGAAGATGCTGCAACACTTCAATATAAAATATTGCAAAGCCATAGCGTTGGCGTTGGCGACCCGATTCCGGTGGAAGTGGCCAAACTGATGCTCATTACCAAAGTACATGCACTGGCACAAGGATTTAGTGGTGTGCAATTATCAACTTTAGAGAGAATTATCTGGCATATTGAAAGCGATGTGATACCAGTTGTACCAGAAAAGGGTAGTGTAGGGGCTTCCGGCGATTTAGCTCCATTGGCTCATTTGTTTTTGCCCTTAATAGGACTTGGTGAAGTTTATTATAATAAAAGGCAGCAATCAACCGGTAATGTGCTCAGACATTTTTCTTTTGAACCAATTCAACTTGGACCCAAAGAAGGACTTGCTCTTATCAATGGCACACAATTCATTTTATCATTTGCTGTAAAAGGTGTGCAGCGTATGCACAATTGCCTTGAAGCAGCTGATATTATTGGTGCCATGAGCCTTGAAGCCTTATCAGGTACTAAAGCTCCCTTTGATGAACGATTACATAATCTGCGGCCATTTAACGGAAATAAATTAGTGGCACAACGTTTAAGATTACTGTTGAAAGATTCCGATATCATGCAAAGTCATATTGATTGCGGAAGGGTACAGGATCCCTATTCATTGCGTTGCATGCCTCAAGTGCATGGTGCTTCAAGAAATGCATGGCTACATTTAAAAGAATTAACCGAAATAGAACTGAATTCTGTAACAGATAACCCGATCATATTAAGTGCAGATGATACCATAAGCGGAGGTAACTTTCACGGCCAGCCATTAGCATTACCATTAGACTATTGTTGTTTTGCTGCCGCAGAAATCGGAAACATCAGCGACCGCCGTTGTTATTTATTACTGGAAGGCAAGTGGGGATTACCGATGTTGCTGATGAAAGATGTTGGCCTCAACAGTGGTTTTATGATTCCGCAATATACTACAGCAGCATTGGTTTCAGAAAATAAGACATTGTGTTTCCCTTCCAGTGCAGACAGTATACCCACTTCGTTGGGACAAGAAGATCATGTAAGTATGGGCAGCATCAGCGGAAGAAAACTAAACCGTGTGTTGGATAATTTGGAGTTCATCATGGCCATCGAATTATTATCTGCCGCACAAGCAATTGAATTCAGAAGACCCTTGAAGAGTTCTCCCTTGCTTGAGTTTGCTCATGATTATGTACGGCAATTTGTTGCCTTTGCTGAAGAAGACCGAATTTTCGCCGACGACATCAACAAAGTAACCGCCATCATCAAAGATTTTTCTTTTGTAGAAAAGGTAAATGAATTTGCAACTGCAAAGAAAATAGATTTAAATAAAGACTATCTGGGGTTTATAAATTAAAATGTTAACCACAGATAACACAAATTAATGCTGATACCACTGTGTAATCCGTGAAAAAGAATCTGTGTAATCTGTGGTAAAAAAATTACATGCTCAGCACACTCTCCAATGCCAGCTCCATCATCTCCTTCAACGCCTTCTCTCTATCAGCCGAAGACATCTGCTCATGTGTAGGAATAATATCCGACACCGTCAGCAACGTAGCAGCTGATTTCTTCAAATACCTCGCATTCGCAAACAAAGCAAACGATTCCATTTCCACAGCAGGACAATCATTCTTCACTGCAATCTCCGGTGTGCCCGGTTTATCTCTGTAAAAAATATCGCTGGAGTGTATAGCACCTTTAATAATTTCCAACCCTCTTTCTTCTGCTTTCTCATTGATCGTTTCATAAGCCTTGCCTTCGTGGTACATATGATTACCAATAAAACCAAATGCATGTTCAGCATAAGTAGATTCGCTGTAAGCTCTGTCTACATTAATAATATCAAACAGTTTCAGATCCGAAGTATAAGCTCCGCAGGTTCCCACACGGATGATTGTTTCCACATCATACTCATTATACAACTCAAAAGAATAAATACCAATAGAAGGGCAGCCCATCCCACTGGCACCTACACTCACTTCTTTGCCTTTATAGGTTCCCGTAAAGTAAAAAGCATTGCGGACAATGTTCACCTGTTTTACATCCTGTAAAAAGTTATCAGCAATATATTTGGCCCGCAGCGGATCGCCGGGCATTAATACGATCGGAGCTATTTCTCCTTTCTTTGCACTGATGTGTACACTCATGTATAATTAGATTTTGATGAAGATATTTATTTCTTTGAGATTTACGACTTTTGTATGGTTTCCAACGAAGACAAAAAGGGAAGCAAAAAGAGTGCCCCACAAAGATTCTAAGATATAATACAGAAGGTAAATTTATAGACACAATAATTTTACGCATACAAAAATCTTTTCTTTGTGTCTTAGTGGGAGATAAAAATAAAAAGCTTATGCCAACGATCCCAACCAAATACGACCCCGTTAAATACAAAACCCCAACCGGCACCAACCTTGCCTGCAAAGGATGGATACAGGAAGCCGCTCTTCGAATGCTGCTTAACAACCTCGACCCTGAAGTAGCAGAACGACCCGAAGACCTGATAGTGTACGGTGGTCGTGGCAAAGCAGCCCGCAACTTCGAAGCACTGGATAATATAATTGCTGCACTAAAAGTGGTGGAGAACGATGAAACTCTCCTCGTTCAATCCGGCAAACCTGTCGGCATATTAAAAACACATAAAGATGCGCCACGGGTACTCATCAGCAACTCCCAACTCGTACCCAACTGGGCCAACTGGAAACACTTTGATGAACTGGAGAAAAAAGGTCTAATGATGTATGGACAGATGACTGCCGGCTCTTGGATATACATTGGTTCTCAGGGCATAGTGCAGGGTACTTACGAAACTTATTCAGCTATTGCAAACAAGCATTTTGATGGTACTTTGAAGGGTACATTGAATGTAACTGCGGGCCTTGGCGGCATGGGCGGCGCACAGCCATTAGCTATAACCATGAACGAAGGTGTGGCACTCATCGCCGAAGTAGAAGAATGGCGGATCGACAAACGCATCGAAACAAAATACCTCGATGAAAAATATACCGACATCAACAAAGCCATAGACAAGGGACTTGAATACAAACAAAAAGGCATTGCCAAAAGCATTGGTATACTCTGTAATGCAGTTGAATTGTTAGATAGGCTCATCAAAAGAGAAGTTGTTCCCGATACACTCACCGACCAAACCTCTGCACATGACCCGTTGATTGGTTATATACCCAACACCCTTACCAATGAACAGGCCAATGTGTTGCGCCAGCAAAACCCTGAAGAGTATATAGCCCGCAGTTATGAAAGTATGTACCACCATGTGCTGTTGATGACGGAACTACAGGAAATGGGAGCCATCGTTTTTGATTATGGAAATAATATACGGGCAAGGGCTAGGGAACATGAAGTTAAAATAGGTAGCACCGAAGACCCCAATCGTCCATTCGACTTTCCCGGTTTTGTACCTGCTTATATAAGACCACTCTTCTGCGAAGGCAAAGGCCCGTTTCGTTGGGCAGCCCTTAGTGGTGACCCTGCTGATATTGCCGTTACCGACGAACTCATCATCAATATGTTTCCCAATAACAAAGGCATGTTACGATGGATGAAGATGGCGAAAGAAAAAATTGCTTTCCAGGGATTGCCTGCAAGAATCTGTTGGCTTGGACAAGGCGAAAGAGAAAAAGCCGGTCTTGCTTTTAATGAACTGGTAAGAACAGGAAAAGTAAAAGCACCCCTCGTTATTGGTCGGGATCATCTTGATACTGGTTCTGTTGCAAGTCCTAACCGTGAGACAGAAGCAATGTTAGATGGAAGTGATGCCGTAGCTGACTGGCCCATACTCAATGCACTCGTCAACACTGCCGGCGGAGCCAGTTGGGTTAGCCTACACCACGGAGGCGGCGTAGGCATGGGTTATTCTATACATGCTGGTATGGTGATTGTTGCCGATGGAACTGTTGACGCCGAAGAAAGATTAAAAAGAGTATTGCGAAACGATCCGGGAATTGGAGTGATTCGGCATGCAGATGCAGGGTATGATATTGCAAAGCAAACGTTGAAGGATAACGACCTTGATTTTAAGGTTCGTTTATAAATTACACCGTCACCCCGGACCTGACCCGGGGTCTTTCTCTTTAGATTTTATAACTTCAACATTCAATAACGAATCTAAAACACTAAACGACCAAAAGCCCTCCTTCGGAGGGTGGGGAGGCTTTAAATCATGATCAACTGGGGCATCATCGGCTGTGGCGACGTAACAGAAATAAAAAGCGGACCGGCTTTCAATAAAGTACCCGGTTCCAAACTCGTAGCAGTAATGCGGCGCAATGCAGACAAAGCAGCTGATTATGCAAAGCGGCATGGTGTACCTAAGTGGCATGCAGATGCTGATAAACTCATCAACGATCCCGACATCAACGCCATCTATATTGCCACGCCACCTTCTTCGCATCAGGAATATACATTGTTGGCCATCAAAGCCGGCAAATCTGTGTATGTAGAAAAGCCAATGGCACTAAATTATACAGCAGCAAAAAACATGGCCAATGCTGCAGAACAGGCAGGCGTAAAATTAACCGTGGCACATTACCGCCGCCAGTGGCCCTTGTTTTTAAAACTGAAAGAGCTACTTGCGCAAAAAGTGATTGGTGATGTGAGGCTGGTGCGGTTACAATTGTATAAGCAGGCACCCACCGCTGCAGAAATGGCCGATGAAAAAAATGCCTGGCGGGTAAACCCAGACATTTCTGGTGGCGGACTATTTCATGACCTGGCACCGCACCAACTGGATATATTGTATTATTTATTCGGTGCTGTTAGCAAAATTTCCGGCATGGCAACCAACCAGGGTAGGCACTATGCGGCAGATGATATCGTAACTGGCAACATTCATTTTGCCAATGGCATGTTGTTTAGTGGTGCATGGTGTTTTACGGCTCCGGAAGCCAGCGACCATTGCGAGATCATTGGAAGCAGCGGCACACTCAGCTTTAGCTTTTTTAGTGGCAATCATATATTGCAGACGACTAACGGGCAAACCACCCGTTTTGATTTTGAACCTTTGCAACATGTGCAGCAGCCAATGATAACAGAAACGGTAAACTATTTTTCTGGTTCAGCACCTAACCCATGCACAGGCGAAGAAGGAGTAGAGATTATGCGGTGGATGGGGGAGATGATAAAATGATTTCTAAGCTACTATTGCAAAGAGTTATGATTTGCTTTCAAATTATTAAGTAGCTTAGTTCTTTAACAACAATTGCTCTTTCTCTCAACCTTCACGCCGATAATTTTTATCCTCAAACAACCACATGTATAAAAGCAATCTAATATTATAAAGCCACTGCGTAAACCACCTTGCGTAAACCCAAATTCAAAATCTCCCAGTGCCTCTTTTCGGCATTAATGTTCCTGAACCGATACGACAAAGTAGTATCTGTGCCTTCCTGCCATTAGGCAGGTTCGTCCAACAAGAGCTAAATTGTATTGCTTATGTCCGGTTCATACTACGACTTCTGCTCAGCAGGAAATTGTAATTGGCGTAATTTTTTATATTAATATTCTTAAACAATTTACTTATGACTAATAACCTGGCTGAAGAAAGGAACGATCTACTGAAATCGATAGAAAAACTGCTCGAAGGCCCGATGATCTTTCTCGGCTTTGTGTGGTTAATTCTACTCATTGTGGAATTGATATGGGGCTTGCCTCCAATGCTGGAATATTTAAGCATTTCCATCTGGATCATTTTTATTATTGATTTTGCCATCAAACTCATACTGGCTCCTGAAAAAAAACTGTTTATGAAGAAGAACTGGTTAACAGTTATTTCTTTGGTGGTGCCAGCTTTGCGTTTATTCCGTTTTTTCAGATTTATACAGATTATAAGAGGAGCAAGAGGATTGAGGGTATTTAAAGTGGTTGCGTCATTGAACAGAAGTATGAAGAGTCTGGCTGCTACAATGAGTCGTCGTGGTTTTTTATATGTGGTTTTACTGGCAGTAGTGGTAGCGGTGGCAGGTGCCGCCGGAATGTATGGCATAGAAAAAGGTTCTCCGGGATTTGAGTCTTACGGCATGGCTTTGTGGTGGACGGCTATGCGTATCATTACTGCTGGCAGCGAATATTTTCCGCTGACACCGGAAGGAAGAGGACTGGCTTTTATTTTAGCTTTATTCGGTTATGCTATTTTTGGGTACGTAACTGCTACACTTGCTACTTTTTTTATTGGCAGAGATGCGGAAGAAGAAGATACGCCTGTGGCCGGAGCTAAAGATGTGGCGGAATTAAAAAGTGAGATTGTATTGCTGACGAAAGCAATAAATGAATTAAAAGATAGAGAGAAGTAATGTCTGTTGCGTTAGCAGCAACTATATGCATACAAGTAATCCCTTTGCGACTTTGTGGAAAACAAAACAATGTGTTCTCTGTGCCTCCCTCAATCTGTGCCCTCTGCGGTAAAAAAATCGTTGCATACCACCCACTACATTTCAAACTCCCAAACAGTTCTGTAACTACCATGCTGTTCCATGTAAGTTAGAAAGGCATTGTAAAATGCATCGGCTGCAATAGTGGCACTGTCGCCGATTACAAATAATTTTTCTTTGGCACGGGTAAGGGCCACATTCATGCGGCGATAGTCTTTGAGGAAACCAATATCGCCATCATCATTACTACGCACCAGTGAGAGAATGATGTTTTCTTTTTCTTGCCCCTGGAAACTATCAATAGTGCTAATGCGGATTAGCTTTGGCAACAGCTCTTTTGCAGCTGCTACCTGCCCCGAATAAGGAGAGATGAACGCCGTGGATGAAGGATCGAGTTCTTCTGTTTGTAACAACTTCATTACAATATCCAGTTCGCCAGGGTTTTGCAAACTGCTGCCATCGGTGCCATGTATCTCATTGAATCCTGAACCGGCTGTATCAATAAATATGATATGTGTTCCGGTATTTTCCAGATGCGAAGGACTCAACAATTCATTTTTATAAAAATAACTGCTGCTGAAACCGGCGATGGCCTGCTTCATCCGGTATTGTATATTCAGCAGATAAATGATAGCTGTATGTTGTATGGCTGTTTCCAGAATAGAAACATTGAGACCAAGCTTTGTGGCTTGCATACTTAACACCGTTGGCGGTAGTTGCCAGTGGTCGCCTGCCAGTACGATCTTATCTGCCAATGGGAAAATACACCAGGCCAATGGTTCGATGCATTGCCCTGCTTCATCGAGCAGCAGTGTGGCAAAATGCAAATGATTAACACCTGCATCATAAATGCCAATGGGAGTGCCTGCTATTACCTGTGCTTCTTCAAAGAGTTTTTCTTCGTTGTAGGCTTGCAACTTTTTTATTTCGCTTCGCAGGTTTTTTACTTCTTTGAAAAGTAATTGCCGCTGTTCCCGTTCAGCTTTGCCAAAGCTGCGTTTGTATTTTAAAGCCATTCTACGGAATTCTTCCGCTCTTTGTTTTAATTGTTTGATCTCCTTTTGTTGTTTGCTGTTGGCCAATCTTCCTTCTGGTGTATGTGCAAAGATGGCTTCATCTGTTTTACTGGCATTGCCTACACGAAGCAATCTTATGTTTTGCTGCAACAGGCCTTTGGCAATATTATCAACTGCGGTATTGCTGGGTGCAGAAACTAAAACTTTTTCGCCATTTTTTATTAATTGAACTATGGCTTCAATGAGTGTAGTCGTCTTACCAGTTCCGGGCGGGCCATGCACAATGGTGATGTCTTCATTTTGCAGAATAGCTTTTACCGCTTGTTGCTGGCTTTCGTTCAACTGCTGGTTGCGAAAATCAACAGTAATGTTTTTTACAGCAGGAGCAAGGGTTGATGGTTCACCATCATGCAACTGTTCGAAGAGTTTGAACAAAGGTTTATTGTTCTCCAGTTCGTTCAATACCTTTTTCATGATAGTGGTGGTTCTTGTATCAGGTGCTAATTTGATACCGACACCATTATCTTCAATCCAATCAGGAAAATCCGGAGCGAACAAACGGAATTCACCATTCTTTCCATCCAGATTTATGAGTACGCCTTTCACAGGTTCTTCACCTGTTATAAAACAT
>JBBSJN010000040.1:0-17546 GCA_038257235.1 Chitinophagales bacterium | reverse complement strand
CATCCACATCACATAAGGCAACAATATTTACTTTGGGACTTTTTGCAAATTCAAACAAATCACTTTGACCTTTACCCCCAACGCCAATACCTGCAATATTTAGTTTATCACTTGGAGCAATAAATCCCCTTCCTAAAACATGGCGGGGACCAATAAAAAATCCAGCTCCAACCATGCCGGCATTACGAACAAAATTTCTACGGGAGATCGAGGAATGTCCGTCTTTCTTCCGGACAGGTTTTTTTAAAGGCGTCATAATCCGTAATTTTCATCAAGTTTACACAAAATTTATAAGATGACCATCAATTGGAACGATTTTGAAAAAATTGATATGCGTTTGGGCACTATCATTGGTGTAGAAGATTTTCCAAAAGCAAAGAAGCCTGCATTTAAACTTACTATTGATTTTGGCAACGAGGTTGGAATAAAAAAATCATCAGCACAAATAACAACTCACTACACAAAAGAGACATTGATGAACAAGCAAATCATTGCTATCGTTAATTTTCCTCACAAACAAATTGCAGATTTCATCAGTGAATGTCTTGTGCTGGGTGTATATGATGAAAACAATGCCGTAATTTTATTGCAACCTGAAAAAAATACAAGCAACGGAATGAAAATTGGATAAAATGTCTGACACCACAACATATTATCATTCACCGGTAGGAATTTTAAAAATAGCCGGCACTGAACAATACATCAGTGAGATATCCTTTCACGACACGTCACAAAAAGCAGAAGGCAACAAAAAACATATAACTCCGATGCATATTAATTGTGTGGAGCAATTGATACAATATTTTAACGGAGAGAGAAGAAAATTTGATTTTCCACTCAATCAGCCCGGCACTCCTTTTCAGAAGGATGTCTGGAATCATTTATTATCAATTCCGTTTGGGAGATCAATCAGCTATTTTGACCTGGCAAAAATGACAGGAGATACAAAAGCTACAAGAGCAGTTGCTAATGCCAATGGGAAAAATAATATCGCCATCGTTATTCCTTGCCATCGTGTAATTGGTTCTAACCGGGAGCTGACAGGCTATGCCGGCGGCTTATGGAGAAAGAAATGGCTGCTGGAGCATGAAGCCAAATTTGCTTACGGAGTGCAAACTCTGTTTTAAGGACATTGCTTTACCAAAATAGTATCTCTAACAGCATTACTGTTACGAATAAAAAATAATTTCTGCCGAGGCAAACCATTTTGGGTGGCTAAAATGCAGGCTGTATCAGCTAATAAATTCCAATTGATACCAATAGTATCCTTAACCTGTACACACAATGTATCTGAAATTGCAGCATTGGTACATCGGTATGCCCCATAAACATAATCCCGGTTTGTAGTTAATGCTTTAGAAAAGTCACTAACTTTTTCACAATCATCAATACAAGGTGCTTGATAGCTTGTTGCTATATGCAAAGCACTATAAACAACAAAAATCAAAACGAATATGAGGTATCTAATTTTCCACATTTCTGAATATTATTATATATGACAAGGCAAATGCTAAAACTGCTGCAAGCATATCCATCCAATCAAAAGTAAAATTTTGGGAGAAAAAATATTGTACCGCTTCGGAAAATATAATAATGAAAAAAGTAAAAACCGGGAATATCCTGATTTTCTGGCCTTGCCATTTGCTCCAGATAAATAATGCCGAACTAAGGGAATATGCCCAACAAAAATCAGCTCCTGAAAAAATTAATAGTTGCTGAAACCAATTCGCATCTGAAATATTAATCAACCCCTCTCTTTTATTAATTATTTCTACAAACCAATAATTGGGTCTAAAAAAGAAATAAATAAAATAACCGATGAGCAGCGGTAGCAGAACATGAAAAAATGTTTTTTTACTAAGACGGCTCATTTCAACTCATCGCTGGTAAACGCAAATGGCAACAGATATTTTACTGAATTAATTATAAACACCTTTCCTTCCTGTCCACTAAGAATAATGCGTATCGGTTTTTCTGTTCTGGTTTCATACTCCAGCAAAGCCTGGCGACACATGCCACAGGGCGAAATAGGATGATCGCTTTTTACCTCGTTACTATTATAGCTGATTGCCATCGTTTTTATCGCTACATTGGGAAATAGCGTAGCCGCAGATCCTAGTAATACCCTTTCTGCACAAATGCCAACCGGATAAGAAGCATTCTCCTGATTAGTGCCAGCCACTTTTTCTCCATTGTCTAATATAGCAACAGCACCTACATGAAAATTTGAATAGGGTGCATAAGCGTCTGCTGTAACTTTTCTGGCTTCATTTAAAAGCAATAAGTCAGCTTCATTGAGTTCGCTGCTATCCTTAAACTCTTCGTAAGAAAATTCAAATTTGTTATCTGCCATTTTATACGATTGGATTCAATACAAGAATGCCCCTGACATTTATCAAGGGCATTTAAAGTTACATTTATTTTACGATGTTGAAGAACCTTTTCCATCTTGGTCCTTCATCCCAGCTAAACCAGATCATCCATGCTTTACCAACAATTCTATCCTCCGGAACAAAGCCCCAGAATCTTGAATCCTGAGATTGATGTCTGTTATCTCCCATCATCCAGTAATAATCCATTTTGAAAGTATAGCTGTTTGTTTCTTTTCCATTGATATAATACTTGCCCCCTTTTACAACAAGGTCATTCTTCTCATAAACTCTTATCACCCGTTGGTAAATGCTATAGGTACTATCATTCAGTATTATTGAACTTCCTTTTTTAGGAACCCATATCTTACCATAGTTATCAACCGTCCATTTGTTTTTAAACACATAATCTTCAAATGCTGCATTGTATGCTGGTATTGTATCTACCACAGGTTGAATGCTTTTAATCAAAGGAGAGGCTTTCATTTTTTCAACCGATTTCGCAGTAAGTAATAACCGGTATCTGTTATTATTCATTGCCATACTTTCCTGTGGATTGAAAATATCAATATCAAATTCGCTTTTTGCAAAATCGCCGTCTAATGGCTGCGTAGTTGTAACATCGTAGTCCAGCTGTGAGTAAGGTGGCAACTTTTGTTTTTCTCCGTTTAAATAAACATCACTGTTTATTATCTGCACTGTATCACCGGCAACGGCTACACAACGCTTGATATAGTTATCAGTTTTATCAACCGGATGAATTGCTAACGGATACTGATCGGGATCATTCAATATAATTTGCCTTCCTTTATCAACGTCGCCATTCCCTAATTCACGGCTAAGTTGATAGTAAGGATGTTTTGATTGATAATCGTCCTTGTTGATTACCGTATCACCTGCAGGAAAATTAAACACTACCACATCGCCTCTTTTTGGCGAAGTGCCAAACCATCTTGTATAAGGAATTTTTATTGCCTCAGAATATGATTTTCTTGAACTTCCCGGCAAATAATTATGTACAAAAGGAACTGACAATGGTGTGTTTGGAATTCTTGGTCCGTAACTCAGTTTACTTACAAAAAGAAAATCTTTTATTAATAAGGTTTTTTCCATTGAACCAGATGGAATGGTATAAGCTTCAAATACAAAAGTTCTTATCAATGTAGCAGCAACAATCGCAAAAATGGCAGCATCTACCCATTCTCTCCACCCATTTTTCTTATGTTTCTTAGCAGCCTCTGGCCCGATGAATTTCGGATCTTCTTTTATTGCCAGATAGGGGAAATATATGGGAGCTGCTATTGCGGCAGCAGTGTGATGACCCAAGCCGAATTTGCCAAACAGTTTAACGAATTCGATAAATATTCCGGGACTGATGAACCAGCCAACAACTGGAATAAACTGCCAGAACACCCAATGCTTTGGACGCTTAGCCAAATCCTGCATTACCCAGGTATTGTAAAAAGGAACGTAGGCCTTCCAGGCCGGAACACCGGCTTTTACAAAAAGCTTTGCAAGACCAAATGATGGAAGAAAAACAATGAGTGTTCCAATAAGATAAACTATAAAAAAATGAGTAAGGGGCATGAGCCATATTTTAGTGCAGGCAAAAATATCGTAATTATATGCTTATCAAAATATTAAACTAAAAAGTTTTGTGAAACGGTTGTCAATAGCAGATATTTACCGGTAAATGGAGCAAAATGAAGATTGAGGTCTGCAAAAAAGTTATTTCGGCATTACATAACTTTTTACATCCTCAGTGGTAATATTCTTACCGGACAGAATAACCAGTCTTTCCACCACATTTCGAAGTTCCCTGATGTTACCTGTCCAGTCATATTCTTGTAATAGCTTGATGGCGTCATCATCAATCGGTTTTTGTGCAATGCCGTAATCGGAACAGATATCTGTAAGAAACTGATCTACCAGCATCGGAATATCATCTCTTCTTTCATTTAAAGAAGGAACATGTATAATAATTACACTAAGGCGATGGTAAAGGTCAAGCCGGAAATTTTTTTCATCTACTTCTTTCAACAAATCTTTATTGGTGGCGGCAATGACTCTAACATCCACACTTATATCCTTCTCTGCACCTACCCGGGTTATTTTACCTTCTTGTAAAGCCCTAAGCACTTTTGCCTGGGCATTAGCACTCATGTCGCCAATCTCATCAAGGAAAAGTGTGCCGCCGTTAGCAGTTTCAAATTTTCCGATTCTTTGCTTTATGGCAGAAGTAAATGAGCCTTTTTCATGCCCGAATAATTCACTTTCAATTAATTCAGATGGAATAGCGGCACAGTTAACTTCTACAATTGGTGCAGATGCTCTGTTACTTTTTTCATGTACCCATCTTGCTACTAGTTCCTTACCAACGCCATTATCTCCGGTAATTAAAATTCTTGCATCCGTTGGAGCTACTTTTTCAATCGTCTCTTTTATTTTTTTAATTGGGGAAGATTCACCAATCATTTCCTGCACCCGGCTCACTCTTCTTTTCAGCACTTTGGCTTCGGAAACCAATGTGCTTTTATCCATTGCATTGCGGATTGTAATTAACAGTCGATTAAGATCCGGTGGTTTAGATATATAATCATAAGCTCCCTTTTTTACAGCTTCTACAGCCGTTTCTATATTTCCGTGACCAGAAATCATAATGATCGGAACATCAGCATTTATTTCGCCAGCCTTTTCCAAAAATTCAATGCCATCCATTTTAGGCATCTTAATATCGCAGAGAACCAGATCAAAGGTTTTATCCTTAAACTTTTTTAACCCTTCTTCGCCATCCGCCGCTTCGTGAATTTTATAACCCTCAAAAGATAGAATTTCAGTTAACGTTTTACGAATCGCCTTTTCATCATCAATAATAAGTATATCAGCCATTTGAAATTATTTATGCGTAAAATTAAATGTTTTGGTTTGAAAGATGTTTTTGCAGGAATTTGCAGTTTAGAATTACTACAAAAGAATGTTCCAAAAAAAGTAGAAGCCGGGTAGAAACCCAGCCTCGTTTTTAAAATCCAATATCCTATGAAAAACCGAAACGAAGATATAGTTTAAAGTTTAAAACGTTGCATGATAAGCGTAAGTAATTTTTATTTTTTTTTGACATAAAAAAACCCAGATATTTTATCCGGGCTCTTAAAGTTCAATCAATTAATATTATTTTTTAAGATACATCACTTCTTTTACCAATTTCACTGTTCTGGGAACATCTGGTAATGCAGCAGCAACAAGGTTAGGTGCATAATGCAATGGTGCATCAGCAGCTGTAATACGGCGTATTGGTGCATCCAGGTAATCAAATCCTTCTTTCTGGATCCTGTAAGTTATTTCAGAAGAAACCGATGCAAACGGCCATTGCTCTTCAATTATTACAAGGCGATTTGTTTTCTTTACACTTTCAAGAATTGTCATCCAATCCAACGGACGGATGGTACGCAAATCAATTACTTCAGCACTAATTCCCTCCTTTTCTAACTCAGTGGCAGTTGCCATGGCAACTTTCATCATTTTATTGAAAGACACAATGGTTACATCCTTTCCGGCTTTTTTGATATCTGCCTTACCTAATTCTATATAATATTCTTCTTCCGGTATTTCCATTTTGTCACCATACATCTGCTCACTTTCCATAAACATCACCGGGTCTTCTTCATAGCGAATGGCCTGCTTAAGCAATCCTTTTGCATCATATCCATTGCTTGGAGAAACCACTTTGATTCCCGGAATATTAGCATAAAGTGCCTCAAATGCTGTTGAGTGCTGTGCGCCTAGCTGACCTGCTGATCCATTACCACCCCTGAAAACAATTGGACACGAAATTTGTCCGCCGCTCATTGCCAACATTTTAGAAGCTGTATTTAATATTTGATCTAAAGCTAATACGGCAAAATTCCAGGTCATGTATTCAACAATAGGCCTTAGTCCATTTTGTGCAGAACCTACGGCAACCGCCGTAAAACCAAGTTCTGCAATTGGGGTATCGATAACTCTTTTGGGTCCAAATTCAGCCAGCATACCCTGGCTAACTTTATAAGCTCCGTTGTATTCTGCCACTTCCTCTCCCATCAGGTAAACCCTGTCATCCCTTCTCATTTCCTCACTCATTGCTTCTCTCAGGGCATCCCGAAATGCGATTGATCTTGCCATTGTTGTATAATCTTTTTTGGTGAGCAAATTTAAGCGGGAAAGAGGATAATACCTAAAAAGGCAAAGCCTGAACGGTGCAGTTCAGGCTTATAATAAATTTAGATTCTTTGATTTTACTTAAGGCAACCCGGTGCATATTTGGTAGTAATACGGTTAACCTCTTCATCACTTAGTTTTGCAGCATCTTTTATATCCGGATACATACCTTCAATTTTTCCTAACATACAATCACAATATTTTTGAGAAACGCTGCGGGATTTTCCGGCTTTTACTGCCGCACTCACACAATTTGTCGTAAAGGCATCTCGTTCAGTTTGTGGCCAGCCTTCACTGTCATCCTGGCCAGTTATAGATTCTACATCTGCCTTGCTGTTTCCATCTTCATCCAACTCATCCTGATTGGTATTATTTTTATCTTTATAATCAGTTGCTGTTTTTTCAGTATTATCTGTTTTATCCATTTTATTATCAGAATTCTGATAATCATCTTTCGTAGTGTTTTCTGTATTGGATTTTTTGCTATTTTCTTTACTCTTACATGATGCAAACAATCCAAACATCATCAATACAATTAACATTTTTTTCATAAAAGCGGTTTTGGTTTATTTTTTAATAGTACAAAATAACCAATAAATGACAATTGAAAAAATATTACTCCAGTATTATATTTTTTTCACCCGAAGGGCCTGCTCTGTAAAATTTTTTGCCCTCGATCAGCAAACCTTCTGAATGTCCGCCCGCATGATGCACATCTGTGTTAAATAATTTTCCATTGAATAAAACACTGATTGTATCGGCAATAACCGTATGGCCGGTTGCAATATGTTTCACTTTGTAAGTTGAAAGAATATTTTCAATCTGGTCCATTGGAGGTTTTTGCTTTCCGTAATATCCCCGATACCAGAAAGGGCCAGCATCGCTGTACAACATTTTTACTTTGGAGCTATTATAATTACCAGAAGTATCACCGTAGCAAGGTCTTACAAGCTTATTAATTTTACCAACAGAAAGATCCATTTCATTTACTTCTTCTGAAATACCCGCATGCATAAACAAGACACTCCCAATTTTTTCAATTACATTTTTTGTCCGTAACCATCTTCCTAATTCTGTATGTTCACTGTAGAGGTTAAGGTAGCTTTCATTCATCAATGCAGCACTCTCCATATATTTTGGATGAACATAACGTAAATCATTATTCAGGTTCATTATTTCATGATTACCCAAAATGAAGTGTACATAACCGCCGGCAGCTTTTGCTTTTTCTTCCAACGAATAGATTAACCATAATACTTCTGTTACCATAGTTCCCCGGTCAACGAAATCCCCGGTCAAAACAAGATGGCCATTACCATATGTCCAATTGAACTGCTCATCTATAATATTATTGCCCTGAAGGAGTTGTCTGAAGGCTTTAAATTCGCCTTCAATATCAGAAACCACAAACATTTTGCTTACTCCGGTAAATTCGGCCTTTTCGTTTTGCAGGTCCTTTTTCAATATCACTTCGAATGACAAATCTTCTTTGTCGGTAGCAACAATCAATTTGATACTTCCCTTTTGCGACAGTGGCACAGTTTCGGACTTCAATTTTAAGTTTCCGTTGTCATCCAGAATATAATTGATATCAACTTTATCATTTTTGTAAATAACATAGGGTCCATCACTCTTGTTATCTTTAGGCTTAATAGTATTATTGGAAGGCAAAATAAAAATAGTAGCAAATACTAAAGGAAAAAACGTAGTTATTGATCTTTTCATAACATTAATTTTTCATTAACAATTTTCAATCTTAAGACTAACATTCCTCTCTGGTTGGTTGCTTTACTTTCCTCAAATTACAAAATTCTTCCATAAGACAGGCAATTTAGGTTGACCGATGTCAAATCTATAAGCAAAAACCAAAAGATAATAAGTACCACCTATAAACTAAACAATATATTTTGAAAACTCATTTACAGGTATTATCTTAATGCCGTAAACAAATTTAAATATTTGATTTATCTCGAAAAAAATGCCTGTTTTTACAGGCATTTTTAATTATAAGTACTGTTTTAAAGTCTTCACTTTATTATTGAACCGGGGAATCCACCATGAAATTTATTGTGTCCTTAGGGCCACCACATTCAAGCATCGAGTTCCCATATTTCGGATCTTTTGTGCCAAAATAAGGGTTACGAACCTCCATTGATTTGCTCAACCAATTTCCTGGTTTGTCACCGTCAAATGCCATAGGACATTCCTGCCAGTAAACTTTTGCTCCATCATATTTTACAATTACAAGAAGGTTGCGAATGTTATCTGATAAAATGTTTAACGAGCCTCTTTTTTCGGCAAGTGATGGATCAGCAAGAATGCCTTCTAATTCATTTTTTGCATTGTTAAAAGGATCAAGGGCAGTTTGATAAATTAACGTATCTTTTTTTATTTCATCCAGATTTAAACTATCGAAAGCTGATTTCAAATTACTCCCAGCCTTGTTTATAGCTGATGTATCCCAGTTTACAAACCCTTCCGTCATATCATAATAAGCCGATAGCAATGTATTCATTGAAGTGTTGAAAGCCTCGGTATGTTTGCTTACGGACAAGGGTGGCGTTTTAGGTCCGGAATTATCAGCGCTTTTTTGATCACTAAAAATAAAGAACTGCAAAAGCCCTATTATAAGCAATAGGATAGCAAAAAGTATTGTCAGACCATTTACCCCTTTTGTTTTTTTGACAAAAATCCTGACAATTCCAAGAACAATAATTAATGCCGGCAATACAATTCCTAAGATTTCTACTACTTTCTTCATATCTCCAAAATAATTTTTACAGTTAATATTTCAAAATAAAACGTTACAAAGATAATCTCCTGCTTCCGCAAGTTGTAATCCTTTATTTTTGCAGATTGTTAAAATAAGAGATCAAATAAGAAAACTATGTTAGCAGGGTTTCAAAATGTAACGTTTGAATTTGGGGCAAGAGCCATTGTAGAAGAAGCGACCTGGCATATTCAGCCGGGTGAAAGAATTGGGCTGATCGGATATAATGGAACGGGCAAATCAACTTTGCTGAAATTATTGGTTGGACAATACCTTCCCTCTGCCGGTACTATAGAAAGAAGCCGCACTACTTCCATAGGCTATTTACACCAGGATCTTTTAAGTTTTGATACCAATGATTCAATCTTACAGGTGGCACTTGGTGCTTTTGAAAAAGTATTGCAGTTAGAAAAAGAAATTGAAGAACTCGGCATCGAACTGGAAAAAACAGGTGATGAAAAAACCCTACATGAATATAGCGACAAGCTACATGAAATGGACACACTGGATGGATATAACATCCATCACAAGACAGAAGAGGTATTGCAAGGATTGGGGTTTTCCAATGCAGACTTACAAAGACCCTATAAAGAATTCAGTGGTGGATGGAGAATGAGAGTATTGCTGGCGAAAATGATTTTGCAACAGCCCGATTTATTACTGTTAGATGAACCTACCAACCACCTTGACCTTCCCTCCATCGAGTGGCTGGAAAAATATTTGCTGCATTATCAAGGTTCTGTGGTAATAGTGAGCCACGATAAATATTTCCTGAACAGAATGGTAACTAAGATTGTGGAAGTGTATCAGCAGCAATTGCATATTTACAATGGCAACTATGATTACTATGAAGCAGAAAAAGCAATCCGTGTTGAGATGCAGCAAAAGGCCTATGAAAACCAGCAGGATTATATAAGACAAAATGAAAGACTAGTTGAACGATTCAGAGCCAAAGCCAGTAAAGCTGCAATGGCCCAGAGCATCATGAAAAAACTTGATAAACTGGACAGAATTGAAGATGCAGAAATTGAAAGACCAAATATCAGGATTAACTTCAGAGTAGATAAAACACCGGGCCGTGTGCTGGTTGAATTAAAAAATGTGTCAAAAGCATTTGATGAAAATGTAATTTTTGAAAACTCTACTATTGAAATCGACCGGGGCGATAAAATTGCTTTGATAGGTGCTAACGGAAAGGGAAAGTCTACCTTATTGAGAATTATTGCAGGCGTTGAAAACTTCTCCGAAGGAGAAAGAAAATGGGGACATAATGTAGAAGAGAGTTTTTATGCACAGCATCAGTTGGAAGCATTGAATGTTGAAAATACAATTCTGGATGAAATGAAAGAATGTGGCAGCCAGATGAATGATCTTGAATTGAGAGGCTTATTAGGTTGCTTTCTATTCAGCGGCGACGATACAGATAAAAAGATTAAAATTTTAAGTGGCGGAGAAAAAGCAAGAGTTGCCCTGGCAAAAGTAATTGTGAGTAAAGCTAACTTCCTTATGCTGGATGAGCCAACTAATCACCTCGACATGCATAGTTGTGATCTGCTGATTGATGCCTTACATAAATATGAAGGAAGTATGATTCTTGTGAGCCACGACCGTTATTTTGTTTCAAAAACAGCAAATAAGATATGGGAGATCGTTGATCATGAAATAAAAGAGTTTAAAGGTGGGTATGAAGAATGGGTAAAATGGAAAGAGAGAATGGGCTTGCAGAAAAAGGAAAAAGAGGCTTGCAAAAAACCAGAAACTGAGACTAAAAAAGTGGTCCCGCAAGTTCAAAAAACTGTAAACACTACTATTGATAAAGAAGCTAAAAAAGAGTTACAAAAAATTCAGAAACAGTTTCAGCTACTGGAAGAAAAGATCGCAATTTTGAATAAGAAAAAATCAGAATTAGAAGCTTCGCTTACCGATCCGGCGATCTATTCGGATAAATCAAAATTTCTTGAGGCAGAAAATGCCTATAAAAAATCTGGAAATGAGTTAGATCAGCTCAATACAGAATACGAAAAAATATTTGAGAAAATAATGGAGTTAGAGAATAAATAAATATTCTTCAAATACAAAAATTACAAAAGAATGCAGCTCCGAGGCTGCATTCTTTTTATAGCCATTTTTTAAAAAAAAGTGTATCTTTTCATACTTAAACCTCAACAAATGAAATCTCCACTATTAATAGTGGCACTGCTTGCCTTGCTAACTGCATCTCTGGCATTTAGAATAAAAGACATTGCCACAAAAAAAAATCAACAAGACTCAATCTCTGAATATAAAAGAAAAAACATCATTCGATGTGGTCCTGATTGGGAGGCCTTAAAGGATTGGTTAGAAGAATCTGACATCCCTCCTATTCCCGGAGCCGGATCATACAAATGGAAAATAAGTACTGCAAATGATAGTGCACAATTCTATTTTTACCAGGGTATCAATATGTATTACAGCTTTCATATTATTGAAGCAATGGCTTCCTTTAAAAAAGCTTCAAAATTTGATCCTGCAAATGCAATGTTATACTGGGCACAGGCATTAGCCTACGGCCCCAACATCAATGATCTTGGTTACGCCGCTTCGCCTGATGCACTATTGTCAATTGAAAATGCATGGGAACATTTGGATCTTGCTACAGAAAAAGAAAAAATACTTATTAAAGCTCAAAGAATACGTTACGCAGCCGACTCAACAGAAAGCAGGGAAAATTTAAATCAGCTTTACGTTGATAAAATGAAAGAGGCCTACCACAAATATCCCGACGATGCAGATATGGCTGCATTATATGCCGATGCGCTTATGCTTCAACATCCATGGGATTTGTGGAAAAATGATGGAACTCCTAAACCATGGACACCATTAATTAGAGAAGTATTAGAAACCCTTTTGGCAAAAACCCCCAATCATCCGGGAGCAAACCATTATTATATACATGTTATGGAACCATCCCCATTTGCTGACCTAGCATTACCAAGTGCTGACAGGTTGGGCAAGTTAACACCGGGGCTTTCTCATACAGTACATATGCCCTCTCATATTTATCTGCGTACAGGTGATTATCAAAAAGGAGTTGCTGTAAACGAAGATGCAGTAAAAAGTTATAAAAAAGTAATCCCGTTATATGCTCCTGTTACCGGAAATGATTTTTTATACATTATTCACAACCTGCACATGCAAACCAATAATGCAATGTTAGCAGGACTTTCAGCTTATTCCAGTATGTCAGCAAAGGAAACGGTGAAAAGTATTCCGAATGATTATTTAGCAATTCCAGATGCATTAGGCAATTATGTGCAATACATTTATATGACTCCGGTACTTGTTGATATTCGTTTTGGCAATTGGGCTAATTTATTGAACCAGACAAAACCGGAATCAACAATGACCTATGCCAACATCTTTTATCATTTTGGCCGGGGCATGGCATTTGCACATCAAAATGATTTGACAAACGCAAATAAAGAATTAGCAAAATTGCAGGATCTAATGAAGGATAGTGTGCTGTCAATCCCCCTAAGTCCGTTCTCTGCTGCTATTGAAGGTGCCTTTATCGCAGAATACATATTAATGGGTTCGATAGCCTTAAGAGAAAGTAAATTCAGCGAAGCCATTGCGGCATTTAAAGTGGCAGTTGTAACCGAAGAAAATATGGTTTACAATGAACCAAGAGACTGGCTATTAAATCCAAAACATTATCTGGGTGATGCTTTGATTAAAGCCGGACGATTGATAGAAGCAAAAGATATTCTTCAAAAAGATCTGGAAAATAACAAAGAAAATGGTTGGGCTTTATTTGGACTCTGGCAAATTTTGATAAAAGAAAAGAAAATAGCAGATGCCAATAATATGATTGTCCGTTTCAGAAAATCATTTGACAAGGCAGATATTAAATTGTACGGCCCGGTATTTTGATCAGATAGAATTGCCTTTTATAAAATCACTAACCAGATAACTTATTAACTTACCACTGGTAGCATCGGTTCTGCCATCGCTTAATCTTGTGGCACCTTCGCAAATGTGAAAATAGGCAGGCTTACTATCAGCGGCAGCAAAAGAAACATATTGCCTGGCCTGTGTTGCCGTAATACCTACTGGTGTCATCGCACTACTCAACGTATTTTGAATAGCATCAAGGTCAAGATCAATACCTGTCAATCTATCTTCTGTAAAACCAGTAGCATGTGAAACAGCCTGCATAAATGTTCTTTTCTCATGCACAAAAATATCTTCATAAGTGATGCAATCCATAAACGGATTATTAACTATATCGATCCACACATTTTGCTGAATATAATTTTCATGCATTCCAATTACACAATATTTCTGCAGATAACCATCTTCTTCAGCATAACGGAATGCATTGCCACTATGTCTTCCTTCCAATGGTCTGTAATCGGCATGCGTATCCAGATTGATACAATTTATCTGAGCCAATTGCAAAGCACCAGCTTTGTGCCAGCCTTTAGAACTTCCTTTAATTAAAGGATACGTATTATTATGTCCGCCACCAATTACAATAGGAATCTTTTTTGTCTCAGTAATTATTTTAGCAAGATGCTCCACTTCATCATCCACAGCAATCACAGCATGTCTGAATGCCTCAATTTTTTCTTCCTCGCTTTTGGCTGTCGTATCAATCAGGTATTGAATATCTCCAAAATCAAAATGACCCGCCAGCAATATTTGATTGCCATCGAAAAAATCATTACTCTGTATGTTCAAAAAACTTTGTAGAAAAGGAATCCATAAAGTATCAGCACCACCAATTCCCAGGTTACCTTTCACTCCCATATCTTCCGGTACACCAAATAATACATATTTTGCCGTAGAATTTTTTATAGCATCTGCGATATCAGTTACAACCTTCAACACTTCCAGCCGCTCCCCTACTTTTGTTTCAAACCTGCGGATTTTTGTTAATGATAAAACATCCTCCTTACTGTACACTTTAAAGTGTTTCATTTCTTCTGTAACAGGCTGTTGCAACGTAGTATTAATTTCCAAGTTTTCCATCTACAATTTTTAAAATTTCTTCTTCTAAAGCTATGGTTTTGTTTTCAATTTCTTTGCCTCTTTTTAATGTTTCTGCAACATACATTTTGTCAGCATAACCACTTGCATTAATTCGTACATTCATAAATGCACCCATTACAGCCGATCTGGCACACAATGCACCTACTCCGGCATCAGATACAGAGTTGGGATTTCCAATTTCAGCCATTGCCTTTATCACTTCCATACTATTATAAGAAGCAGTCATTACTTGAAATGGAATTTCAATTGCAAATTTTGTTGCATCCTGGATAGCATTAGTTCTGGAAAGCTTTTCTTCATCGGTTGATTTGGACAAAGCAAATGCTTCCATTATTTTATTAAATGCTTTTGTATCGGCATCAACAAGATTAACTAATTCATTTTTGATCTTCTCTCCTTTTTCAGCCCAATTACTGAACTCTTCCCATTGTTCGTCCCAGCCTCTTTTATGCGAAGAAAGGTTAGCTACCATTGTTGCCAGCGAAACACCCAATGCTCCAACATAAGCCGCAATAGAACCGCCACCTGGTGCAGGGCTTTCGCTGGCTGTTTCATTTGCAAAATCAGTCAAAGTCATATTCACCAATCTGCTGTCAGCATTATTCTTCAACAAATATTCAATCACTCTTTCTTCAGGTTTAAAAGGCCCAAGTTCATCCAACCCCATTGATTTAACTGCAATCTTTATCAATTCCTTTTCTGAAACACCGATAGATCTTTTTTGCTTTTGTAAAAAATACTTACCGGCATCTGTCAATGATTTTAATGGAACCAACCCAACCAATTCGCTGCCTGTAACTCTTATTCCTCTTGCATCTGCTTTTTTGCAAACTTCATCAAAAGCAATATGAACCGGTGTGGTATTAATATTGGTAAGGTTCATTGAAATTTGGGCCACACCATATTCTTCAATATACCAGCCGATGGCTTTTACTGATTTCAAAGTTCCGGGCTTATTTACTTTTACACCTTTTTCTTCTACATTTCTTCCGGCTTCCCGCACATCGAACGCAATAGCATTGGCTCTTCTTGTGGATGTAGTGTTCAGGTTGATATTATATGCCACTAAAAAATCTCTGGCACCAATTACCGTCCCACCTCTTTTTGCATCAAAATCGGCAGGGCCAAAATCTGGTTTCCATTCCGGCAGCTTTATTTTTTTAAAAAAGCCTTCATACTCTCCGGCTCTTATAACTGACAAATTACTCCGGCTTTTATCGGACTGAGCATCTTCATATAGATAAACAGGAATCTGTAATTCTTTACCTACTCTTTCTGCTAATTGCTGAGCATACTTTGCTGTTTCTTTCATAGAAATATTCGCAATCGGAATTAACGGACACACATCGGTAGCTCCCATTCTTGGATGCTCACCCTTGTGTTTACTCATATCAATCAACTCTCCTGCTTTTTTTATGGCAAGAAATGCTGCTTCAATTACCGCTTCGGGATTTCCAACCAACGTAACCACAGTTCTGTTCGTTGCTTTTCCCGGATCTACATTCAACAAACGAACTCCCTCAACTGATTCGATCTGATCGGTAATTTGTTTGATGATATTCAAGTCATTCCCTTCACTGAAATTGGGAACACATTCTATGATTTGTTGCATGTATAATTTATTTCTTTGAAAAATATTTTAGTTAAATCCACTCACCCTCAATCATCACCTTATCAATCAAATTTGACCCAAATGCATAAGGCATGTATGCCAAGGAGGGAATTGGCTGCGTTAAAATTAAATTTGCTTTTTTCCCAATTGAGATACTTCCAACTTCATTTTCCAACTCCATCGCATAAGCCCCATTGATTGTTGATGCATTGATAACTTCTTCCGGTAACATTTTCATTTGTATACAACTCATAGCATTTACAAGATTCATATTACCCGATGGAGAAGAACCGGGATTATAATCAGTTGCTAATGCAATTGCACAACCTGCATCTATCAATTGCCTCGCTGGTTGAAAAGACATTCGCAAAAAGAATGCAGCAGTTGGCAATAATGTCCCAATGGTGTTTGAACCAGCCAATGTTTTAATGGCTGCATCATCCATAGTTTCCAAGTGGTCAACACTGACTGCACCCAGCTTAACTCCTATCTGTGTGCCACCTGATAAATTCAGTTGGTTAGCATGAATTTTTGGCTTCAGTCCGTAAGCCATACCGGCACGGCAAATTATTTCTGTTTCCCCTTGTGAAAAGAAACCTGATTCGCAAAACACATCAATATAATCAGCCAGTTTTTCTTTTGCAATTACAGGCAACATTTCATTAATGATAAGGTCAATATATCCCTGATGGTTTTCCTTGTATTCAACCGGAAAAGAATGAGCTCCCAGAAATGTTGCTTTGATCGATAGCTTTGACTTCTCTTTAAGCTTCTTTATCACCCGAAGCATTTTCAATTCACCTTCCACTGACAAACCGTATCCACTTTTAATTTCAACTGCACCTGTGCCCAGTTTACTAATCTCTTCTAATCGCTTCCATGCTGAGTTGAATAATTCGTCTTCTGTTGCTGCATTTAATTTTCTGGCGGAATTTAAAATACCGCCTCCTTTGGCAGCAATATCAGCATAACTCAGTCCTTTTATTTTATCAACAAATTCTTCTTCCCTGCTTGTTGCAAATACAATATGTGTATGACTGTCGCACCAGGCAGGCAATACAAATTGGCCTATGGCATTAATAACCGAAGGAGAATGACTAAACTCAGCCGGCAATTCTTTCATACTGCCGTAATCAGTTATTATTCCATCTTCAATAAGTAAATAAGCATCATCCAGACATGGTAAATCAGCTAATTCTTTTCCCCTGAGAAGTTTATTCTCTGCCCGGGTGTTTACAAGCTTTTTTATATTTATTATTTCTGTTCTCATTTTTTTGAATAATGGCAATTTAAACTATTACAATTAAAATTGCTAAACTAAGAGAACTCTTTATCTCAGGTCAGCGATTTCTTCATAAGCCAATCTGCCTGATTATCATTTCCCAATTTAAAAATATGTGTGGCAAATTTTTCAAACCCCCATTTTGTATAAAAATCAATTGCCCGTTTATTATGTTCCCAAACCCCTAGCCATATTAATAGTTTGCTTTTTTGTTTTGCAATTGAAATACATTCCTGCATCAGCAATTTTCCAACTCCTTTTCCAATAGCGTCTTTTACAGCATAT
>JBBSJN010000039.1:0-17660 GCA_038257235.1 Chitinophagales bacterium | reverse complement strand
CCCCGTAGGGGACGTTGCGTTTGATATACTCCTCTCAAAGTGCATCAAAGTCTTTATTATGTCCTAATATAGAATGGTCTTTTCAAATCGCTTCCCCAATTATCTTTGCTCAATGAACATCAACATCCGCCACATACAACCTGCCGACAACCCGTTGATTGCTAAAATAATCAGAGATGCATTAACAGAGTTTGATGCTAATAGGCCCGGCACCGTATTTACTGATCCCACCACGGATGCATTATTCGAATTATTTGCTACGGAAGGCGCAGCTTATTTTATTGCAGAACAGGATAAAATTATAGTTGGCGGCGGCGGCATTTACCCTACTGAAGGATTGCCGGATGATACCTGCGAACTGGTAAAGATGTATTTAGCTCCTGCAGCAAGAGGCACAGGCCTTGGCAAAAAATTGATAGAAAAAAGCATTGCCTTTGCACAAAACTATGGTTTTAAAAAAATGTACCTGGAAAGCATGCCTGAACTGAAGCAGGCATTAAATACCTATGCAAAGTTTGGCTTTGAATATCTGCCGGGCCCTATGGGCAACAGCGGCCACTCCGGCTGCAGCTTATGGATGCTGAAAACATTGTAATCCCATTTGTATATAATCGGTATAAAAGTAAAGAGACCCCGAAAGATCTCTTTTACTAGAACTTACCAACTGTCAAGAAGCGACACGACAAAAGAGTATCTGCTCCCGGGCTGAAATCAGTTCTTACCGGTTACTTTTTCCATCAGGCCCTTGTTGATGTAGACCTGGAAGCCGATGTTGAATGCAAAGCCACCGCTTCCGTCGAAGCTTTTATACTTGGTTCTGTCGTAACCCATTACTGCATCAATCGACACACTGTTGCTGATGAAAGCGGCTGCACCACCACCGATAAAGAAATTAGTACCAGTGTTGGTAGATGTGGCTACATTGGCAATCTTATTCTTTGTACTCAGGTAATTGAAGCTGCCATGAATAATAGGGCGAACTGTCTGGCTTGCTGTAGTGAAATAATAACGGGCAAATGGACCGACACCGAAAGAGGTGTATTTGTTGTTGCCCGACTTAGTGTGGCTGAGTGAAAAGTTGCCACCGATAGCCAGGTTGTCGACCACAAATATCCCGGCGTTTGGTGTAAATACTATCTCCGTGTTTTTATCGGATGTGTTCAGACGAAAATTTCCGCCCACCATCCAATCACCTTGTTCGGTTTGTGCATTAGCTACGATAAAACCTGCCAAAGCAATAATGCTTAATAAACTTTTCTTCATAATGTAATTGATTTTTTGTGGCGGCAAAGGTAATGCGGAGAGCCATTGCAATGCAGAAAACATTTTGCTAAATAAAACAAAAAATTAAACCGCAGTTACCACTTCAACCGGATACACCGGACTGAACAAATACAATTTACCTGTCTTGACTTCCTGGCATTTGAATCGTTTTCTTAATTGCTCCCCTCGGCAAAAGAGCCGCCCATCTTTTGTGCGGAACAATGTATTCAATCCAACTTCTTCTACAAGTTGGTTATTGGAATTACCTTCATCATATTTTCGTAACACCCGTAGCAATCCATCTTCGGCACAACTGCTGGCAGCAGGGCTTTTGAGTGAGAGAAGAATTTCTTTTTCCAGATCGGGAGGAAATATTTTATGCCCAACAAATTGTGCAAGCAACTGGCCAAAGATCATTTTCCATTCCTTACCATGCGACTGCACCCTGTTGGCATATTGCTCAAAGGTGAGCAGATGTGCCAGCTCATGCAACAAGGTAATAAGGAACGCATATTTATTGAGATTACCATTTACACTGATACGGTGATTGGACTGGTTGGTACGATGGCGATAATCACCCAATATGCTTGCCCGTTCTTTGGCAATAGTAAGATGCACTTTATGCTGCTGCAAATAGGCCAACACTGCATGGCTGGTGCCGGGCGGCAAATATTTTTGCAGGTAATCGACAGGCATTTCTTTCTTAGACATGCTTCTTAGGCTTCAGTAATTGCAGAAGTTTTCTTGTTTCCAACGCAGTGTAAATAATATAAAGACCACCGCAAATCAATAAGGCAGGCGTACTTACGGCTTTTTTTGCTACCATGATATAGGCAAATGCAGAAATGGCAACTACAAAAAATTTTATGATGAAGCCGGAATAAATAGCTCTGACAAAAGCCTGCGGATTTTCTGATTTAAAAGAACGTTGTGTAATAACGAGTGCAGATAATGAAACCAGAAATAAAATAAAGTTGCCAATGATAACAACAGTACCATCAATTCCATAGTTGGCAAACACTCCTCTGTTTTCCAGAAACAGGAACAAAAAATTAGAAATAATCCAGAAATATGTGACTGACTGATTAAAACCCGTTTTTCTTCTCATTATTATTTTTTCTGGTGGTTTCCCTATAGAGTTTATAAAATATTACTGATAAGACAAGCAAAGGTAATACACAGGCAAATAAAGGTGAGGTAAGCAGCCACTTATCAATTTTTAATCCTCCAAAAACTGATAAGCCTATAGCCACCAATAGTTGTGTGCCGAGTCCGGCATACTTCATTAAGAATTCCTTATTGCTATTTTGCGATGGGTTGTGCTTGTTGTTCATTTTTATTTATCTCTACTACATTAGCACCCATATGGCATTGTCCGTTGAAGGTGGCAGTTGGCTCTATCTGCAATTTTCCGGCATAGATGTTTCCGGTAACAGTTGATTCGCCTCTTAACTGCAATAGTTCTTTTGCACGGATGTTGCCTGAAACTTTTCCTACAATGTCTGCCTGGTTGCCCATAATATCACCTTCTACCACACCGCTGGTGCCGATGATGATTTTTGCATTGCTATTGATGTTTCCGATCACGGTGCCATCAATACGCAGATCATTGTTGCTTTTGATGTCGCCTTTGAGTGTAGTTCCGGCACCAATAAGTGTGGCACCGCTTCCATTGTTAGTTGTGTTTGGCATGTCGGTTTTGTTTTTAGTAAACATAAGTATTGATTTTAGTCGTTGGATATTTCTGCTTTTGGCACTTTCAGCATCGTTGTGTCCAATACAACGCTGTTATTACCTTTTAATGGTCCGTTTCTTAATCCTGCATCAAATTGCTGTAACAATAAAATTTGCTTATTGGCTTCATCTACCTGGTATTTCAATTGTCTTAGCTCTGTTACAGATTTATAATCGGTACTTGCTCCGGGAATATAATATTTCAAAGGTGTGAAAACAATAAGGGCTACTGTTAAGCCCACCAATAACACAAAAACTGTGCTCAACATGACGTAAACACTCATTCTGGATAACTTAAAAGTTACCACTTCTTCGTACGTATCATCATTCATTACTACCAACCGGTAGCGGTTTCTAAGCCTTTTTAGGGTAGAACCTGCATCTAATTTTACCATAACCACATTTTATGGCTTTAAAGGTAAGGAATGACGCTTTGTAATGCCAACTTAGTCTCGTCAAATTGAACTAAAAAAAATGGCCTATTTTTATACTAAATTGTTTGAAATTCAGTTAATAAGACTTTAGATTGTGACGGAAAATGCGACTGACCCGAAATACTTTTATTGCTGTTCTCCTCCTTATCCTCTGCCAGATCAGTTTACCTGCCTTCAGCCAGTTAGGGATACCTATTACTATCTCAAAACCAAAGGAATATGAAGATAGGGTATTACGGTCAGAAAAATCGGAAGACTCAAAGTTTACCCTGCCAAAGCGTTTTATTCAAAATACCGTTACACATTACAACTATTACTTTAATGCCAATACCAAGCTGAATGAAGTATTGGAAAGAGCCAAAGAGGGTTTTAAGGATGATTATTCAGCATTACTTCCTTTTTATAATTATTCGCTTGATGTAACTGCCGGAGATTCCATACAGCTTGATTCAATAACCTATAAAGCATCAAGCGGTATTGCTTTGCATGATCTACGAAACGATTGGGTAGATAATCTTTATTTATTGTGGGGAGCATCTTTTTACCTGCAAAAGAAATTTGATTCAGCTTACCTGATGTTTCAATTCATCAACTATGCATTTGCTCCAAAAGAAAAAGACGGATACTATCTGACGATTGGAAGTGCAAGAGATGGCAACTCGGCTTATAGCATTGCTACAAAAGAAAAAAACAGTTTAGCAAAAAAAATATTTTCAGAACCGCCAAGCCGTAATGAAGCATTTATCTGGCAGATAAGAAATTTTTTGGCACAAGACCAGTTTGCAGAAGCATCCAGTTTGATTGTAGCATTAAAAAATGATCCTGTTTTCCCAAAACGATTACAAAACGATCTTTCAGAAGTACAGGCTTATTCGTTTTACAAACAAAAAATGTGGGACAGTGCGGCACTGTATTTAACAAACGCATTAAGCAATGCCACTAACCTTCAGGAAAAAGCAAGATGGGAATACCTGGCGGCACAACTATACGAACTGGCAGAAAATTATAAGGAATCAGAAAAATATTACGGCAAAGTAAGCAGCCATACTACCGATCCTGTACTTGATATTTATGCAAGACTTTCTACTATTCGTGTAAACAGAGATGGCGGCGAACAAACCATTGAGAAAAACGTAGCCAAACTGATTAGGATGGCTAAGCAGAGTAAGTATGAAGATTATCGTGACATTATTTACTACATGGCTGCACAAATGCAATTGCAGGGAAATAATATTGACGAAGCAATGGTATTACTTTTAAAAAGCACTAAATATTCCAACAACGGAGAAGAACAAAGAAATAAAGCCTTTCTTAAACTGGCTGATCTATCCCTTGCAAAAAAAGATTACCGGCAGGCATATAATTTTTATGATAGCCTGCACCTGGATGATCCTACGCTAAAAAATGTGGAGGAAATAACAGCAAAGAAAAAATCGCTGGGCCTTATTGCCAGCAACCTGGAAATAATAGAACGGCAGGATAGCTTACAACATATTGCCGCAATGCCAGAAGATGACCGAAAAGACTTTGTAAAAAAAATGGTGAAGCAACTTCGTAAACAACAAGGATTGAAAGATGAGTCAACAACTATCGGTTCTCCTTTCACCACCCCTACCATACCATCCTTATTTCCTACTAGCTCAAAAGGTGAATGGTATTTTTATAATACTTCTTTCCGGTCCAGAGGGCAAGCAGATTTTAAAAGCAGATGGGGAACCAGAGCTAATATAGACAACTGGCGAAGAAGTGCGGCAACAGGCAATGTAATCCCTACCAATGTTCCGGGACAAAATCAAAATAACAGAACTACGGGTGGAGGGCAGGGAACTGAAACAGAATTATCGTTCGATGCACTATACGATAATCTTCCATTAACACCAGAAGCCATAAAAATTTCTAACGATTCTATACAAGAAGCAATGCTTGCTCTTGGAAAAGCGTATATCCAGCATATTGAAGATTGCAATGCTGGTACTGCTACATTGGAAGAATTAAGAACAAGATTTCCTGCTTTTGTAAAGATGGATGAAGTATTATTCAACCTGTTTTACTGTTATAATAAAAATGGCGATGCAGCTAAAGCAGCAACATTGAAAAAATCATTATCACAGAATTTTGGTAACAGTGATTATAATAAAATACTGACAACAGGCATCAATCCAAATTCAGGACTACCCAACCCTGCAGCGACTAAAACCTATGAAGCCATTTATGATTCATTCATAGAAGGAAAATTTGCCGAAGCAATAGCACAAAAGAAAAGAGCAGATAGCACTTATAATAAAAATTTCTGGACACCTCAGTTATTATACATTGAAGCTGTTTACTATGTAAAACAAAGAGAAGATAGCGTTGCAAAAAAGGTATTGAACGACCTTATAGCACAGTTCGGTAATTCTCCATTAAAAGAAAAAGCAACTACACTACTCGATGTTTTGGGTAGAAGAGCACAGATTGAGGAAGAACTAAGAAACATGGTAGTAACCCGTATACCAGGTGATACTGCAACAGGCAAAGAACCTATTACAATAATTACACAGCCAAAACCAGACACATCAAATGTGCAACCTGTAAAACCTGTACAACCTCCGGTAGTGAATAAAATTCCTCCGGCAGATACCAGTGCTGTAAAGCCACCGGTTAATGTTTCCTCTTCCTACGTAAATGCTCCTAATGAAGCACATTATGTGGTCTTGTTGTTAAATAAAGTTGACCCGGTTTTTTCTAATGAGGCTAAAAATGCTTTTCTCAGATATAACCGTACCAACTATTCAGCTAAGAACTTTTCTGCCGATCTTTTTGAATTGAATGCAGATTATAAAATGCTGCTAATTGCACCATTTACCAATGCAGAAGATGCAATTAATTATATTGATAAAACAAAACCAAAGACAGCTTCTGAAATAATTCCATGGCTAAAAGGAGGCAAGTATTTCTTCTCCATATTAACAAATGGGAATTTTGATTTGCTGAAACTTAAAAAGGATGTAGATGTTTACAAAGCTTTCCTGAACCAGTATTTTCCTGGAAAGTTTGATTAATCTTAACAGAAAAGACAAACTATAAGATTTTAAAGGATATTTTGACAAAAAATTAGCCACTTGCACTTTCCTGCCGCACTGTATTTTCTTAATTTCGGGGATTGAAAAACTATTCATTCATTTTATGATAACCACAACCTGAGTATGAAAAAAGCTGTTCGGATTTTCTGGCGCATTTTTGTTGTTGGCTTTGCTTCATTTATTGCATTGCTGTTGATGGCGAATTTTGGTGTCTTTGGTAAAATGCCTTCGCTTACTGAATTAGAAAATCCATCTATTCTTCAGGCTTCTGAAGTGTATGCTGAAGACGGAACGCTGATGGGCAAGTATTACACAGAAAGAGGCAACCGGAGCAATGTAACGTACAGCGATATTTCCAGATATGTAATTGATGCGTTAGTTGCTACGGAAGATGAACGTTTTCATCAGCATAGTGGTATAGATTTTAAATCTACTTTCAGGGCAGTTCTCACACTTGGTTCACAAGGTGGAGGAAGTACCATCACTCAACAGTTATCAAAAGCATTACTGGCACAAGGCAGTAAAAACAGAGCTACCAGGGTAATTGAAAAATTAAAAGAATGGATCATAGCGGTAAAGCTCGAAAAGAACTTTACCAAAGAAGAAATCATCACTCTCTATTTAAATGTAGTTCCTTTTGGAAATAATATATATGGTATCCGTAATGCAGCCCGGTCTTTTTTCCAAAAAGAACCTGACCGCCTCAATGTAGAAGAAGCGGCACTGCTCATTGGAATGCTAAAAGGAAATAGCATTTATAACCCAACCCGTAATCCAAAAGCCGCATTAGACAGAAGAAATATTGTAATCAGCCAAATGGAAGTAAACGGAAAAATAAAACCTGCCGCAGCAACAAAATTAAAAGCCACACCCATCAAGCTTAATTACAGAAAGCTGGATGAAAACACCGGCTATGCACCCTATTTCAGAGAGGTATTAAAAACTGAACTCCGGGAAGCTTTAAAAGGACTTAAAAAACCTAATGGTGACGACTACAGCATTTATAATGATGGATTAAAAGTATATACAACTATCAATATACAAATGCAAGAAATTGCTGAAGAAGGAATGGCGCAGCATATGCTGATGTTGCAAAAAGGGATCAATGCAAGATCTGATTTCAAAAATGGTAGTATCTGGAAAGGAAGAGAAAAGTTTCTGGAAAAAGCGGCTAAAGAATCCGAACGTTGGAAAAATCTGACAGAAGACGGTTTAAGTGATAAAGAAATATGGGCGAGTTTTGATGTAAAAGTCCCGATGAAAGTTTTTGAATGGAATAGTAAAAGAGAAAAAGATACGGTGCTCACACCAATGGATTCGATTAAATACCATTTACAAATGGAGCAAGCCGGCTTTATGGCAATGGATCCGGTAACAGGCGAGGTAAGAGCATGGGTTGGCGGCATTGATTTTAAAACGTATAAAAATGACCATGTGAATCTGAATACAAAACGTCAGGTAGGATCAACCATAAAACCTTTTTTATATACTCAGGCTATGGAAGAAAGAGGTTTTACTCCGGAAACTGTATGTGAAAATGTTGCCCAGTTTTTCCCTGGCAGCGGCTGGGTTCCTGCCGGAAAAAAATGTGGCGGTGGCAGTATGTCAATGGCGAATGCACTGGCTTTTTCTAAAAACTGTGCAACAGCATACATAATGAAACAAGTTGGTCCGCAACAATTTTCAGAATTTCTATCGAGAATCAGTATCCCAACCAAAGTAAAACCCTATCCATCTATTGCTTTAGGGACTTGCGATCTTTCTGTTTACGAAATGCTTTGGGGTTACACCATTTTTGCAGGCAGAGGTTTTTCTACAAAACCTTACAGCATTAGCCGGATAGAAGACAGAAATGGAAATGTTATTAAGCGGTTTGATTACAGTGTAAACAGAAAAGAAGCAATAAGTGAAGTAACAGCCTATACCATGGCAAGAATGATGCAGGGCACTGTTGATAAAGGAACGGCCAGAGGTATGCGTAACCGTGTTGGTGCAGCAGAAATGGGCGGCAAAACAGGAACCACGGATGACAATGCGGATGCCTGGTTTATTGGCTACACACCACAATTACTGGCAGGCTCCTGGGTTGGTTTCGAATACCAGTTTATGCGTAACCAGGGCGATGGTTCAAGAATTGCCCGCCCGATTACTGAATATTTTTTTAAAAAGGTATTAGAAAACAAAAAACTGGGAATAGAAAAAGATGCAAAATTTGTGAAGCCTGCTGAAATGGAAAATGAGATCAACAGTGCTGATATAATTATCAGTGATACTGATCCGAACCCCGGGGCAGAAGGAAGTGACCAGGGTGTAGGCAATGAACAGGATTATTATTATAATAATTCACCAGACACACTAGGACCAGAATCCAAACCTTTGCCTGATGAAGAAAATAAAAAACTTCCTAAAAAAGATACTACAAAACCAGTTATAAAATCATCCGCTATTAATAAAGAGGAATCCATCAGTAAGCCTATTGGTTCATCAACAGATGAGCCTGAGAAAAAAAAGGGGGGTCTTAAACGGTTGCTGAAAAAGAAAAACAATAATTAATTTTTCAAAATGGGTTTTGCGAAAACAAAACCCATTTTTATTTTCGCTACCTAAACTATCGGCTTAAAATGTTTAATGACATTACCATCAGGAAGGCGACTATTAATGATATTGACCTAATCAGGGAACTTACATTTAAAGTATGGCCTCAAACCTATTCATCCATTATTTCAAAAGAGCAGATTGATTATATGCTGGAAATGATGTACAGCAAAACATCATTGAATGAACAGATTGCGGGTGGTTCACAATTTATTATTGCCCTCGAAAATAAAGAGGCTGTTGGTTTTGCCTCTTATAAACAAGTTGAGCAATCTATTTATAAACTCGATAAAATCTATATTCTGAAAACGCAGCAGAGAAAAGGAACCGGAAAATTTGTTATCGATCATATTCTTCAACAAATAAAAAAAGAAGGTGCAACTTCTTTGCAATTGCAGGTCAACAGAAATAATAGTAACGCAAAATTATTTTATGAAAAAATCGGTTTCTGTGTAATAAAACAAGAAGATTTTGAAATAGGTAACGGCTATATTATGGACGATTATGTAATGGAAAAGAAAATATGATGCTTGTTCATCATACGCTACTCAAATGCCTACCGGCTATTCTGTTTTTAATACTTTTTTACAATCAAGATACTTTACAGGGTTCATAGGAGTTTCAAAATTGTACATCAAAAATTCCAGACTTCCTCCGGCAGGTATATGCCCCAACGGTTGGCCTGTTTTCACATTATCCCCTCTTCTAACCAACGCTTTTGATAGGCCCGAATACCAGAAATAATAATCACGGTAATAAAATACAATATCCCATTTCCCATCTTCATTTTGTACTACGTTTGACACTCTTCCGGTAATAACAGCTTTTACAGTTGTATCCGGAATACTTACCAGTACAATACATAAATCAGGCTCATCAAATTTCATAATATTTTTGGGAGGCGGAACTACGATTGCTTCATCCAGCGGACACTTTAACCAGATACTGTCTTGTTGTGCATAAAGACCAACAGGCAAGATAAATAAAGCCGCCAACAGCAGACTCTTAACCAATTTATTCATAAGGCAATTTTATAAATCAGAAAACCTAAGCTTCTTTGCTATTTCTGCACTTATCCCTTCTGCAGAAATTCCATATCCACTTACAAGCACACCCTTTACGCCATTCACAGATTCGATCCCATATACGATTGATTCATCCGACGGGTTTGAATCTCCTTCAAAGCGATAAAATTCTACAATCTCAAAATCCTTTACATCAAACTTATCGCCATGGCAGACGAGACAGTTCTCCTGAAGGTTGAAATCAACAGTAAAACCTCTTTCCCTCATTCCATTAATTGCTCCTGAAAGTGTGTCGTAAGCATTCATTCTTATTACTTTGTCTTTCTCAAATTTATTCTTTATTGTTTAAAACACCTTAGGAATCATGGTAATTAATTATATAAATAGTGTTATTCCTATGTGTAAAATTTGAAAGTTTAAAGATGCTTCATGTAAACAAATAATCCATTGCTAAACCGTACCTTTGCCGCCATAAAATAAAAAGAAAGAAAATGTCAACAACAACAAAATCAATTGAATTTAGCCTACCCTATAAAGTGGCTGATATTTCCCTTGGAGCATGGGGACGTAAAGAAATAAGACTTGCCGAAGCAGAAATGCCCGGTTTAATGTCGATAAGAAGTGAGTATGGGCCTTCTCAACCTTTAAAAGGTTCAAGAATTGCTGGTTGCTTACACATGACCATTCAAACCGCCGTATTAATAGAAACACTGGTTGCCTTAGGTGCAGAAGTAAAATGGAGTTCTTGTAATATATTTTCTACACAAGATCATGCTGCTGCTGCAATGGCAGAAGCCGGCATCGGTGTATTTGCCTGGAAAGGACAAACACAGGAAGAAGCAGACTGGTGTATTGAACAAACATTGTTCTTTGGCGGCAAAGACAAACCATTGAATATGATTCTAGATGACGGTGGCGATTTAACAAACATGGTGTTAGATACCTATCCTGAGCTTGTTCAGCATGTAAAAGGTGTTTCAGAAGAAACAACTACTGGTGTTCACCGTTTATACGAAAGAGTGGCAAAAGGCACATTGCCAATGCCTGCTATTAATGTAAACGACTCTGTTACCAAATCTAAATTTGACAACAAATATGGTTGTAAAGAATCGTTGGTAGATGCCATCCGCAGAGCTACTGATGTAATGATGGCCGGCAAAGTTGCCGTTGTTGGTGGGTATGGCGATGTGGGTAAAGGTTCTGCCGCTTCTTTAAAAGGTGCTGGTTGCCGTGTTATTGTTACTGAAATCGATCCTATCTGTGCATTACAGGCAGCAATGGACGGCTTTGAAGTAAAGAAAATGATTGATGCAGTTAAAGAAGCTGATATCGTTGTTACCGCTTCGGGTTGCCGTGACCTGATTACAGGTGAGCATTTCAAATTGATGAAGGATAAAGTTATTGTTTGTAACATTGGGCACTTTGATATAGAAATTGATATCGCCTGGCTAAATACAAATTATGGCGATACAAAAGATACTATCAAACCTCAGGTTGATATTTATACATTGGATGGAAAAGATATTATCATACTGGCAGAAGGAAGATTAGTAAATCTTGGTTGTGGAACCGGTCATCCTTCATTTGTAATGAGCAATTCCTTTGCCAACCAAACTTTGGCACAGATAGAACTTTGGACAAATAACAAAAACTACGAGAACAAGGTTTATGTACTTCCAAAACATCTTGATGAAAAGGTTGCCCGTCTTCATTTAGCAAAAATCGGCGTGGTGTTGGAAGAACTTACTCCAGCACAAGCTTCTTACCTTGGCATAACCAATGAAGGACCATATAAACCAGAACATTACAGGTATTAATCCCTGAAAATATTTTTATTTGAAAGCCCGGCCAATTTGGTTGGGCTTTTTTATGCAACTTGCAACTGATAAGGAAAACTAAAGGTAACAGTTGTTATTTTTTTCTGTGGCGACGTCATTGAAATATATCCGCCAAGAACAGCAGCTTCAGGGCCGATGCTACTAATCCGGCTAGCCAAAGCGTATCCGTTGTAGTTATTCCTCTCTTGTATTTCCAGGATTATACTATCTCTGAAACGGTCTGCCGAAATATGGATATTCCCATTTTCAGAATTAGTAACTATCACAGACAGCAATTCGTCTATTATACCAATAACTTTTGACATATCAGCATACAACAAAATATCCTGACCAATTTTATTTACAACATTGGTATTCTTTTGATGGGCTGCTGGCAGATATTCATTTACCAGGTTGGCGATTAAATAGTCTAATGTAATTGTTTTTCTGGCTACAGCATTTAATGCTGATGGAGTTGGCTCCACACAAGGAAAGCTGAAAATGGTTTTCATATAGGGGTATGTGATATTGGGTTGATGCAGAAATTCTACTGCCTTTAAATATAACAGTATCTTTTAACGTAAATTATATTAACGCCTGCTATCTTTCTTATATCAGCAGTTTATTCAGCCTGGCATAAGGGTTTACGCTAAAATAAAAATAGTTTAAAGCAGTGTCTTCGATTCATTTACAAGACAGGTAGCCATGTTCATGATCAGTGTTTGCTCAAGGGGCTTAACAGTAAGTGTAGATTCTTTTTTATTACTTCCTGAAAAAACAATAGTTGATATTTTCTGCGTCATTAATCGTTGTAACAATGTTGTTGTTGATGACGTATTGCGAAATACAAATTGAAATAACCCTTCACAATTCATGGTACCGCCGTTACGGGCAGAAGATTTGGATTTTAGTCCTTCAAACATAATAGTAGCGGTGGAATTGTTATCAAAACATTTTCCTGCCTCATCTATAGAAAAGAGAACTACCACTTCTTTTTTGTCGGCATCTATGGTAAGCGATCCGCCATCAACGAAGATAAAGCCAGTAGAAATCTTCGTCTCTTTGGTAAATGGATCGGTTTCACGGATTAATTTACAATCCTGAGCAGTTCCAAAAAAAGGTACTAAAAAAAGAAGTCCCAGTATTTTTTTCATATATCAGATTATATTGCTAAAATAATTGTTTATACGCTTTTATCGGAGTCAAGATTGTTAAACTATTCGTATCGTTGCAATCCGCCTGCTACTTTCTAAATTAACAACCCTAAAAACCTTTATTCCATAATAATCGTATATACCAATAAGATACATAAATAAAGCAACCGGCTTTGCTTCTCACCCGTTAATATATGTACCTTTAAATACCCCCTTATTGAACAAGGCATTAAAAAGAACCTTATGTTAAAGCATCTTACTGCTTTCATATTATTCATTGCTTTTTCTTTTTCTGCAAAAGCAAGCCATATTACTGGTGGTGAAATGTATTATAGATTTATTGGTTTAAGTAACGGATTTTATCAGTACAGCGTTACACTCAAATTATTTCAACGTTGTGGCAGCAACCGTCTTTTTCCAGATCCTGCTATTATCTCTGTATTTAATAAAACGACAACCACAAGAGTAAGAGACATCTCCGTTTCATTAACGAACCAGAATCAAATCAGTATTACAGATCCAGATCCATGTATTACAAATCCCCCCTCCGTTTGTTATGATGTGGCCTATTACCAGTTTACGATTTCATTACCGGCTTCGGCCTCTGGTTACGTTTTGGCAAGCCAGGTCAATTATCGGATTAATGGCATAAATAACCTTACAGTAGGTTCTAGTAATGTAGGTGCTACCTACACAGCCGAAATACCAGGCAATAACCCACTTTCTTCTGCGCCAGAAAATAACAGTGCGACATTTACCGGCAGCGATCTGGTTGTAGTTTGTGCCAATAACGATTTTGCATACAGCTTTGCAGCAGAAGATGCTGATGGTGATGCACTACGCTATTTCTTTTGCGAAGCCTATGCAAGTACCAATACAGGCGGAAACACCCAACCAACCAATCCCCCTCCATTTCCTTCGGTGCCCTATCAAAATCCGTTTAATGAGTCGGCACCACTTGGCCCTGATGTACAGATCAACCCAATTACAGGTCTTATTACCGGGGTTGCACCTACTACCGGAACCTATGTTGTAACAGTTTGTGTAGAGGAAGTAAGAAACGGAGTTGTAATTGCCCGCCAAAGAAAAGATATTCAGATAAATATTGCTGATTGTAATATTACTGCGGCTACATTACTTCCTGAATATTTGTTGTGCAGGAACACCCAGACTATCACCATTTCAAACTTATCATTAAGTCCGCTCATTATAACTTCTGATTGGGAATTTATTGACAATACGAATACAGTTATTTATACCACTACAGGCTCATCTGCTACATACACATTTCCCGCTATAGGTTTATATACAGTAAAGCTGGCAATAAACCGTGGACAACCATGTACAGATTCTACTTCTGCATTGATCAGAGTATTTCCTGGATTTTCGCCAAACTTTAGTTCATCGGGCATTTGCTTATCCAAACCTACTTTTTTTACGGACAACACAACATCAGTATATGGTGTGCCCGATTCATGGAGATGGGACTTTGGAGAACCATCTACCAATCTGGATATTTCCAACTTGCAAAACCCGGTTTATACTTATCCTGCTTTAGGAATAAAAAATGTAAGACTGATTGCCACTGATACCAGAGGTTGTCGTGATACAATTTTTAAGGCAATAACAATCATTGATAAGCCGCCAATTAATCTGGCATTCCGTGATACATTAATTTGTGTAAACGATAATCTGCAATTACAGGCAAGTGGTTCAGGAAATTTTAGCTGGTCACCACCTGTAAATATTATGAATGCCAATACCTCAACACCAACTGTATCTCCAACAACAACAACAACCTATTATGTTGACCTGGATGATAATGGCTGCCTGAACCGTGATTCCGTAAAAGTAAATGTGGTAAGTTTTGTTTCACTGCAAGTTATGGCAGATACTATAATTTGCAGAACTGATACCATTCAACTTGTAACTAATTCAAATGGCTTGCAATACTCATGGACACCTGCTGCGCTGTTAATTGACCCTACCGTAAAGAGTCCATTTGCAATAACCGATAATCCTTCCACCAATTTTCAGGTAACGGCTGTAATAGGAGGATGTTCTGCTAGTGATAATGTAGTAGTAACAACAATTCCATATCCAGTAGTTTCTGCCGGGTCAGATTTTACAATTTGCTATAACACAATTGCACAACTAAAAGGTAATACCAATGGAAGTTCGTGGCAATGGTCACCTGCCAACCTTCTCAATAATCCTGCGCTGCTTAATCCGGAAAGCTATCCTCCACGGACAACCAATTTTATTTTAACTGCATTTGATACAAAGGGTTGTCCAAAACCAAGTAGAGATACCATAAAGGTGACTGTGCTACCCAAAATAAATGTTTCTGCGGGAAAGGATACAGCAGTAATAGTAAATCAGCCGTTACAATTCAATGGCTCAGGGGGAATTAATTACGAATGGTTTCCATCAACCTTTTTATCTGCTGCTGATGTTGCAGACCCTACCGGCATTTTTCCCAATCCTTCCGATGGACTACTTTATAAATTACTTGCATATAATCTGCAAGGCTGCAAAGATTCAGCCTACGTAACCATTAATGTTTTTAAAACACCACCCATTGTATTTGTACCTACAGCATTTACACCCAATAATGATGGAAGAAATGATTTGCTCCGCCCTATTTCGGCCGGAAATTTAAATATTGATTATTTCAATATCTATAATCGGTGGGGGCAATTACTTTTCACCACCAAAACAAACGGGAAGGGATGGGATGGTAAAGTAAATGGTGTGTTACAAGCATCCGGAACTTTTGTATGGACAGTAAAAGCAGTTGACTATACTGGCAAAGCATATTTTCAAAAAGGAACCGTTACACTAATCAGATAAGAACCATCAAAGGACTTTTCATTTCTTTAAATGACTTAAATCAACTTGTGAATAACTTTAATTCATTGTATTCTAATTCATAGCACACTTCTTGCAGTATATCGGCTCGATTAAATGGTGTGATACCGATTGTGTATCCGAAATAGTACAATTGCATTGTCCTAAACGGCTACAACATCGGCATCTTATCAAAAAATTGGACTAATTGAAATATACAAATGGTACGATATGCAGATTCATTTCAACAGAGCAGTGCAGTTTTCCTTATTAATAAAACTTGAAAGCCGGTTAAGGGAATTTAATTTCAGAAAGATCAGGAATACCGAAGTGGATACATTTTCAGTAAATGTATGTAATGAAAGAGGTGAAAGAATATTTTTTGATATGAAAAAACAGGAATCTGGCTGGGACTTTACTCCATCCAATTTACCAGCATGGATTGAGCATAACAAGAAACAAATACAACAGGCTGTAGAGGATGAACTGCCTAATTGGCAATAAAGTGCCTACATTTCATTTTTCCGGAACCGCTTTGCAATTATTTCAAGTTCTTCTTTATTCAGCGAGGTAGTTTTTTTCAATACGCTGATAAAAAAGTCAACTTCTTCTTTACTGGCCGGGCAACCGCTGTTTTCGCCAGATTCGGGGCCTTCTCCCGGTTTTCTTATTTTAGAATCTGACAGCAGCTTTCCATCCTTATCAAAGATGAGCCAGAAAGGTATGCCTTGCCCTTCGCCATGATACATTGTTCTCAATTCTTCGGCACCGGGGTTTTCGAGATGTTTTTTATCAGGCGATTCATTAACTACCAAATGGCGGATGATGAAATTATCATCAAAATATTTCTTACAGCTTTCATCATTCATGCTTTTATCCATCTTATGACACCAGCCACACCAGGATGCATGAAACATCACAAATACTTTTTTGTTCTCTTTTGCTGCTATTGCATAAGCCTCACTTAAAATATCTTTAGCTGATTGGACAGGTTCCTGAGCTTTTGCAGCACTAAAGGCAAGCAACAACGTTATCGAAAAAAACAGTTGTTTCATTCTTATATAAATTTTAATTAAAGATAACAGAAATGGCAGGTATGGATATGTTAAATGAATTGGGAAACAAACTCATCAATACTTTGTTATATGAAATGAAAACAAAATCTTTGCTTCGCTAAATTAATCAACAACATGGTTCAGGCTTATAACTTTCTGGCTTCATGGCAACTTTTTCCCGAAAAGGGCACTTACGAATTGGGCGAAAGGCCAAAAAGCGGTATCTATAAAATAGAAGCAGTAAAAGATGCTAAAGAACTGATCGTTCATCACAATTGGGTTTCGCTGGAAAACATCGCCTTTGCCAGCAGCTATACTATAAATGCTGATGGAGATTTAAACGAATTTGAAAACCATGAACTGGCAGATAAAGTGCAGGCTCTTTTCCCCGATGGCATCAGTTTCGAAATTCATTTTTATAAAAAAGGAGAAGTAGTGCTGCACATTGTGCATGAAATAATGCCGAACGGTTATATGAGGATTACACAACAGGGAAATAAAGAAGATGGCACAGCTTATACCAATGCAGAAATGTATCACAAACAATTAAGTGTACTTCCCTATTCGGCATCCGTATCCGGCGCAGTAATAAGAGCTACGGAAGAAGGCGTTATCAAACACAAAGCTTTAACTGCAATGGAAGAGCAAACAAATATGCAGCTCGACCAGAT
>JBBSJN010000038.1:0-17871 GCA_038257235.1 Chitinophagales bacterium | reverse complement strand
TTTGGGTATTACCCCATTTGCTTTTGCACAGCAAAAATCGATCATCGGTGTAGTAAAAGACACACATAGCGAAGAGCCCATACCGTTTGCCTCGGTTCAGTTTAAAAATTCCGGTATCGGTAAGCTTACCGATTCTGCCGGTACCTTTACTTTCTACTTGAATGAGTGGCCATCCGATACGTTGGAAATAACCTGTGTAGGGTATCAGCCTTTCAGCTATTTTATTGATAAGAACAAGGTTTCACTTCTTGCATCCATAAATATGGAAAGAGGAACATTTAATGATGCAGCACAGGTAAAAACAAAAATAAATAAAGGTCTTTTTGTATGGCGTAAGATTGTGGAACATAAACCTGAAAATGACCGGTATCGCTTTGCGAATTTTTCCTATGAATTATACAACAAACTTGAACTGGATCTGAAAAATATAAATTTTGAGAAATTTGGAAAGTTTAAACCACTTCGGCCAATTTCTGAATTAATCAATCAAAATATTGATACTGCGGAAGGAGTAAAATATCTACCATCCTATTTTACGGAAGCATTATCTGATTATTATTATCAGAAAAATCCAAAGAAGAGAAGAGAAATAATAAAAGCTGCCAATACAAATGGTGTAAAGAACGAAAGTGTGATAAAACTGTTGGGTGGTATGGATCAGGTAGTAAACGTTTACAATAATTTTATTCCTGTTTTTGATAAACAATTTGTTAGCCCGATAAGTGATAACGGCGATTATTATTACAACTACAATGTTATAGATACGCAGCTCATTGCGGGCAACAGGTATTTTCATTTAGTGTTTACGCCAAGAAGAAAAGGGGGTGATACATTTGAAGGTGATTGTTGGGTACATCTTGGTTCTTTTGCTATTCAGCGAATGAATCTTCGGTTAGGAAAGGAAGCTAACGTCAATTTTGTAGATAACTTAAGTTTGATTCAAGAATACAAAATGATTGATGATAGTACCTGGTTTCTTTCAAAAGATAAGTTTGTTGCAGACATATCTCCTGTCGGAAAAGATAAACCCGGATTTATCGGTCGCAAAACAACTACTTATAAAAATGTGATTGTAAATGACTCTTCAGTGGCAAAGGAATTAAGTAAAAATAATGCGCTGGAAGAAATCATTACATTGCCTGATGCAAGTGATAAGGGTAAGGGATTCTGGCAGGCAACAAGGCATGAGCCTTTAAGTAAAGCAGAAAGTGCTATTATAAAAATGATTGATACCCTTACAAATGCTCTGGTGTTTCAGAATTTTACAAAGACGGTTAAATTTATTGGTACTGGTTATAAGGACATTGGTAATTACCAGATCGGACCCTGGATGAACTGGATGTCATCCAATGGTTGGGAAGGCTTTCGCCTACGTTTTGATTTGGGTACCAACAAAGGTTTCAATAAAAAAATAAAATTGCATGGTTATCTGGCATATGGATTTGGTGATAAAAAAATGAAAGGAATGGCAGAAGCATTTTTCCTTCCTAAAAAAGATCCGAGAATGTATTTCTATGCATCCTATACAAATGATCTGGATTTTGGTCAAAACTATTATGGAGAGATAACGCAGGATAATATTTTTGCTCTGGCACTTAGGAAAAATGGTATACCAGTTAAGAATATTAAAGTAGAAGAAAAAAGATTTGAATTTTTTAAAGAGACGTATTCATGGATGTCGAATAAGATTACCGTAACCCACAAAAACTATTTACCGCTTCGTAATCTGATTCCAATAGATTCATTCCGGACTGTAAATAATAATAATCCACTTACAAGTTTTGAAGTTTCATTAAAGTTAAGATTTGCATACCTGGAACGTTTTCTTGAAACAAATTTTTATCGTACCAGTTTGGGCAGCAGTTATCCTATCGGGGAAGTAAACATTACACAGGGATTTAGTGGCATTCTCAAAAGCAGTTATAACTACACGAAGGTTAATGCAAGTTTATCGGACTATATGAATATACCTCCTTTTGGAAACATCTCCTGGCTGGTGTATGCTGGTAAAACTTTCGGCACATTGCCGTACACATTGTTGGATATTGCACCTGGAAATGAATTGTACTATTATAATAAGTATGCATTTAATATGATGAACAGGTGGGAGTTTATTCATGATCAGTATGCCGGAGTAAATTTTGAACACAATGTCGGCAACGGTTTGTTTCGCTTATTTCCTAAACTCAGGTTTCGTCAATTCTGGACAGCCAAAGCATTATGGGGAACATTATCCGATAAGAACAGGGCATTGAATTTCAAAACTGGTCATGGTTTTCAATCGCTGGATGGAAATACATACCTGGAATTAGGAACTGGTATCGATAATATATTACGGGTATTCCGTATTGATTTTGTGTGGCGGGTCTTTCCATCTACATTGAAGAAAGTGGATGATAAAAATTTTGGGATTTTTGGAAGCTTCAGGTTTGGCTTTTAAACGATTGTAACTTCTATTCCCATACTCTTTAGAGTTTCTGCCATATGGTCAGAAATGCCACTATCGGTAATAATTTGTTCCACATCTTCCAGCCCACAAATTTTCCCAAAACCTCTTTTTCCAAATTTGCTTGAGTCGGCCAGCACAATTGTTTTCTGCGCAGCTGCTATCATTTTTCTGTTTAGCTGTGCTTCCATCACATGTGTAGTTGTAAGGCCAAATTCTATATCAATACCATCTACGCCAAGAAATAATTTGCTACAGGAAAAATCTTCCAGAATTTTTTCTGCATACATACCGGTGCCGGAGGCAGAACTTTTTCTTAAAATGCCACCCAATAAAAGAATTTCTATTTCGGGATGATGATTTAATTCCGTAGCCACATTTAAAGCAGCAGTTATAACGGTCAGGTTTCCTTGCGGATTTATATTTTTAGCTAAAGAAAGAACAGTGGTGCCCGAGGCAATAATGATACAGTCATTAGGAATGATTAATGAAGCAGCAGCTTCGCCAATATCCATTTTTTCTTCAGCTTTTATTTTTTCTTTTTCATTTACATGTCTGTCACTTGTGTAGGGGTTTGATAAAGTGCCTCCGCCATGTGTACGGAACAAAAGATTCTTATCTTCTAAAACTTTAAGGTCCTTTCTTATTGTAACAGAAGACACATTCAAGTCTTCACATAAATCAAGCACATTTACAGCTCCTTCCTTTTTTAGTTTATCCAGAATGTACTGATGTCTTTCTGCTAAAGAACTACTTGCATTTTGTTTAATGGTTGCCATACTTCAATTTATACAGATGTTATTGAATTTCAAAAGATAAAACAAGATAGTGGTTGTTTAAACAACTTTCGAAATCATTTGAAATACAAATCTTAATAAAATGTTTCAAAATATTTTTATTTATTTATAAAGAATTTTACTTACTTTCATTTTGCATTTCGAATTTACATTATTTTTTATAAACGAAACATATCGAAAGTAATAAATGCAAGGTTTGACACCAAACGATAAGATTTCAAACAGAAAGCTATACCTGCAAATGCTTGCTTCATCTGCTGATAGCTATGATATAATAGTTATTGGTGGTGGTGCCACAGGTTTGGGAATAGCCTTGGATGCCACAGCACGGGGGTACAAAACACTTTTGCTGGAACAGGCAGATTTTGCCAAAGGCACTTCAAGCCGCAGTACAAAACTGGTACATGGTGGTGTTCGTTATTTAGCGCAAGGAGATGTAAGGTTGGTACGGGAAGCAAGTATTGAAAGAGGATTGCTGCATCAGAATGCACCGCATTTGGTAAAAGACCAGACATTCATTGTTCCGGTTTACACTTTATGGGATTCACTGAAATATACAATAGGCCTCAAATTATACGATTGGATTGCAGGAAAACTAGGATTGGGTGATTCGATATTTATTTCAAAGAAAAAAACATTGAATAGAATGCCGGGTATTCTGGCCAAAGGATTGAAAGGTGGTGTGTGTTATCATGATGGACAGTTTGATGATTCAAGGCTAGCTATTAACCTTGCCCAAAGCATTATTGAAAATGGCGGCGATGCCATTAACTATGTCAAAGTTATTAACCTGCTAAAAGATGAAAGCGGAAATGTAAATGGTGTGCTTGCTTCGGATACAGAAACGGAAAAAACTTTTTCATTTAAAGCAAAAGCTGTAGTGAATGCAACCGGTGTTTTTGTTGATGACATTTTAATGATGGATAAGCCCGGCAGTGACAAAACAATTTGTGTAAGCCAGGGTGTTCATATCGTATTGGAAAAAGAATTTTATCCATCGGAAGAAGCCTTAATGATTCCCAAAACAAGTGATGGCCGTGTATTGTTTGCAGTGCCCTGGCATCATAAAGTAGTAGTGGGCACTACGGATACACCAGTTGAAGAAGCATCATTGGAACCACATGCACTTGAAAAAGAGATCTCCTTCATATTAAAAACTGCAGGTGCTTATCTGGAAAAAAAGCCACAACGTAGTGATGTGCTTAGTGTGTTTGCCGGACTAAGACCTTTAGCTGCTCCGCAAAAAGGCGAACAAAAAACAAAAGAAATTTCCCGCAGTCATAAAATCATTGTTTCTCCTTCTCAACTCTTTACCATACTTGGTGGCAAATGGACAACCTACCGGAAAATGGGAGAAGATATGGTAAACAGAATTGAAAAGGAAGGAGGATGGCAACATGTAAAACCAGCGACCGCTAATTTATCTATACACGGTTTTGAAAAGAATATGGACTGGAACGATCCGCTATATTTTTATGGTAGCGATGCAAAATTAATTCGTCAGGAAATGAACGGCGATGCTAACGTATGGATAAGCGAAGAGTTGAAAATTCATAGAACGCAGGTTAATTGGGCGGTAGAACATGAAATGGCAAGAACGGTTGAAGATTTTTTATCAAGAAGAACAAGAGCCTTGTTGTTAAATGCTAGGGAGAGTCGTCGCATTGCACCTGAAGTAGCTGCTATCATGTCAAAAGCTTTAGGAAGAGATGCAGCTTGGGAAAATGAACAGATCAGACTATTTAATCAATTGGCTGAACAATATATTTTGAACTGAGGATTGTTAACACCGGAGTAATAGCATGTTAACCATTATATAATAACCGATAACGATTGTTTATATGAAACTAATATTTCTTTGCAAGCAAGAAAAAAAGAAAGCGATTGTTCAAAGGCAACTTCTCTCCGGATTATTGCTTTCTTCTTCTCCTGCATTGCCTGCCATTTATAATTTTTATTTTATCAACCAATTTAATTTAAGACTTATGAGATTGCTAACAAAAACTGCAAAAAAGATAATTGCAGGTAAACATTTGTTGCTGGCAACTTTGTTACTGCTGACTACTCTGGGAGTACTGGCACAACAAAAAAAAGTTAGTGGTGTAGTAAAAAATCCGGAAGACGGGTTGCCCATTGCAAAAGCAACTGTACAAATAAAAGGAACCAGTACGGGTACTGTAACAGATGATAAAGGAGTTTGGACGTTAATAGCAGGTGAAAGCCAGACACTGGTTATCTCTGCTATAGGATTTACATCCCAGGAAATTAAGGTTGGCAGTAAGACAACAATCAATGTTGATCTGGTTGCCAGTAACACGGAATTGGAAGGTGTAGTAGTAACAGCACTAGGTATTAAACGAGAAGAAAAGGCATTGGGCTATTCGACCACTACAGTTAAAGGCGATGAAATTACCAATGCACTATCCGGCAACTGGACAGATGCTTTGTCGGGAAAAGTGGCGGGACTTAACCTTATACGTTCAAACAGCGGCCCTGCCGGTTCCAATAAAATTATTTTGCGTGGAGAAAATAATCTTACTGGTGATAATGAAGCATTGATTGTTGTAGATGGTGTGGTGATAAACCAGGGTAGTGGAAGAAGGACTGGCATTGGTGGTGAAACTGCTTATGGAACCAGTAGTGACAATATGCCTGCGGATTATGGTAGTGGTTTCAATGATATTAATCCTGAAGATATTGAATCAGTTACCGTTTTAAAAGGACCCGGAGCCGCTGCTCTATATGGACAACGGGGTGCTAATGGTGCTATTATGATTACAACTAAATCGGGTAGTAGTAAAAAGAAAGGAATAGGAATTACTTTTAACTCCAATGCATCCATCGAAGAAGTAAACCGTTGGCCTGATATGCAGTTTGAATATGGGCAAGGCCTTGATGGGACTCCTTATTATTCTTTTGGAGCTTCGGCAGATGGTTCTAACACTGGTGCTACTAGTTCGGCATATGGCCCCCGCTTCGATGGTCAGCTATTTTTTCAGTATGATCCTGCTACACAAGCTCAGGGAACTGAAAGAACACCATGGGTAGCTTATCCAAATAAATTAAGAGATTATTTCAACACAGGTAATACGCTTACGAATACAGTGAGTGTATCCGGTGGAACAGATAAGACCTCTGCCCGTTTTTCTTATACCAATGTTTCTAATAATTGGATAATTCCTAATACAGGTTATAAGCGTAATACAATTTCTTTATCAGTAAGTTCTAAAGTAACAGATAAGCTGCAGATTTCTTCTAAAATAAATTATACCAACAAATCAAGTGACAACCTTCCTGGTGCCGGATATGGTAACCAATCTATCATGTACTGGTTTATTTTCTGGCAACCGAATGCTGATTTGGATTGGCTGAAAAACTATTGGATAAATGGACAGGAGCAGCGGAAAATATTTTATCCCTTTAGCACATTCCCTGAAAATCCTTATGCTGTAGCTCACGAATTCATTAACCGGACAAATCGTAATACGGTTACAGGTAACATACAAGCCACTTATAATTTTACAAAAGAATTCAGTTTACAAGTAAGAACTTCAATGGATTTGAGTTACGAGCAAAGGGCACAACAACGTCCTTATGACGCCGGCTCCAGGTTGCCGAAAGGAAGTTTTCGGACACAAAATATTTTTTCGCAGGAAGCAAGCAGTGATTTTTTGTTGAAGTATGCAAAAAAGATAAATGACAATTTTGATTTTTCTATAACTGGCGGTGGCAGTGTATTAAGAAATAATTATAATAAAGATGAGAACCGTGCCGATTCTCTTACTTTTCCCGGCGTATATAGCTTTGCGAATGCTGCAGGCCCACTCATTACTATTCCATATAAAAGTAAATATGCTATCAATAGTTTTTATGGGTTGTTGACTACAGGGTATAAAAATTTCTTATTTCTTGATTTAACAGCCAGAAACGACTGGAACAGCGTATTGGCAACACCGACAAGAACAACGAATGCAGGATTTTTCTATTCTTCTATAAATTCAAGTTTTGTTTTATCAGAAGTTCTTAAACTGCCTCAGCAAATAAACTTTGCAAAAATAAGGTTTTCAATTGCCGGTGTAGGAAGCGGTGGAACTACTCCTTATCGCACAGCTTACAACTATACATCAGCAGGTAGTTTGTATAATGGCGGTTTACAAAACCCATCTACACTTGCCAACCCAGATTTAAAACCTTTAAAAACCACAACCTATGAATTAGGAACCACTTTAAAAATGTTTAGAAGCAAGTTGTCTGTTGATTTAGCGGTGTATTCAGGAAACACAAAAAATCAAATATTAGATAGAGTTATAGATCGGTCTTCGGGATTTGCAAGACAAGTTATTAATGCAGGAAGGGTTGATAACAGAGGTTTAGAACTGGCTATTTCAGGAACACCTGTGAATACAAAAGACGGTTTAAAGTGGACTACAGGAATTGTTTTCTCTTCTAACAAAAATAAAATTGTAGAACTGGCAGATAGTTCGCTAGTTCTTCGTACAGGCCCGGTAGGTGGTGGACAAATAGTAGCAAAAGTAGGCGGTAGTATGGGAGATTTGTACGGGCAAGGATATGTAAGAGCACCGGATGGGCAGGTAGTTTACAACCCTTCAACCGGTTTTGCACTTTTGTCAACAGATGTAGTTTACCTGGGCAATACCATTCCAAAAGGTAAAATTGGATTCAGCAATGAATTTCAATACAAAGGATTCCGCCTTAATTTATTGTTTGATGCACAGTATGGTGCGGTAGGTCACTCACTTACTCATTATAAAATGGCTGAGCAGGGTAAATTGACAAAAACACTTCCTGGCAGATACAATGGGATTACTGGTAACGGAGTAGTTTTTGATGCCGCAACAAACAAATACATTCCTAATACAACTATCGCTACGGATATTGATGAATACTATCGTTCTCATTTTGGCATAAATAATGCAGAGGGCAGCACATTCAGCACCGACTTTTTAAAATTCAGGGAAGCACGGCTTGATTATTCATTAAATTCAAAAGTCACCAAAAAGTTAGGGATGCAACGGGTAACTGTTGGTGTATATGGTCGTGATTTATTTATCTGGTCCGACTGGCCGGCATTTGATCCAGAATTTGGTACACTCAGCGGAAGTGATATTACACAGGGATTTGAGGTGGGACAATTCCCATCTACCCGTACTGTTGGATTTAACCTTGTTATCGGACTTTAAAAATTTATGAAAATGAAAAACATAATTAATAAGATTTCCTTTTTTACTTTACTGTGCATTTTACTACTTGCCTCCTGTAAAAAAGATTTTCAAGAAATTAATACTGATCCTAACAATACACCGGTAGCATTGCCACAACAGTTAATGGCTCCGGCATTGGTTAGCACATTAACGTATAATATGATCCGTAACCGCAATTTCAATAATGAATTGATGCAGGTTACTGTAGACATAAGCGATGCAGATGGCAAAGTTTTCAGATACGATTACCGATCCAACTGGGCAGATTATTTGTATAACGGATTATATTCTGAGTTAAGCAACTTTAAGGATATGTATAAAGTAGCCAGCGAAGAGCTAAATCTTAATGATTCTTACAAAGGCATATCATTGATTTGTCAGTCATGGATTTATTCCATTCTTACTGATGCGTATGGAGATATTCCTTACTCTGAATCAAACCGTGCAAGAGACGATAAGATTTTTGAACCAAAATTTGATAGGCAACAAGATATTTATCTCGACATTTTTAAGCAACTCGATTCTGCTAATGTGTTATTAAGCAGAAATAAAGGTATTGTTGCATCGGGTGATCCGGTTTTTGGAGGTAATGTATCCCGCTGGCGTAAATTTGGAAACTCTTTATACCTGAGATTATTGTTAAGAGTTTCTGGTAAAGCAGAAGCCAGCGCATTGGCCATTGCAAAAATTAAAGACATTGTACAAACGAATGCTGCCAGTTATCCAATCATGACAAGTAATGATGACGCTGCAATACTAAGATGGACAGGTGCAGGTCCTTATGTTTCTCCCTATTTAAGTGTAAGAGAACAGGATTTCAGAGGTGTGGCTATAGGCAGTTACTTTATTGACAACCTGGTAATATGGAATGACCCCCGCATTGATATATCACAAGGCACTAATGGCATTAACAGATGGGCTATTGCCACTTACCTTGGTGCCTTTTCCGGAGTGCCGAGCGGTTACACTCCTGGCACAGTTCCAACTAAAAAATCATATTTCTATTCAACCTCTTCCGCTGCAACGTTGATGACAGAGCCGATGACAGGGATGATGATGAATTACGCAGAACTGAAATTTATTCTTGCAGAAGCCGCTGCTAAAGGGTGGATTACAGGTTCAGCAGAAACGTATTATAATGATGGTATTCTCAATAGCATAAAATTATGGTTGCCTAACTGGTCTGTTCCTATTGCAACATATATCGCTGCGGCAGATATTGCATGGAACAATGCTGCAACAATTAATGAGAAAATGGAAAAGATACATTTACAGAAATACTATGCATTATTTCTTACGGATTTGCAACAATGGTTTGAATACCGAAGAACCGGTCATCCAATATTACCAACGGGTCCGGGGCTTCAAAACAATGGTATTATGCCTGCAAGATTAACCTATCCTGTGTATGTACAATCTACCAACCCAACCAACTACCAAGCGGCAGTGGCAGCGCAGGGACCTGACGTAATTTCTACACAAGTTTGGTGGCAAAAACCATAATAGGAAAACAATAAACTGAAGCAGCTTAAAATACACACAATGAAAAAAATACTATCATACTCATTTTACCTGATTGCTCTTCTTAGCTTTTGGGGTTGTAAAAAAGGTGATAACTATCCAGGTGGAACAGTCAGTTCTTATATATCTCTCTTCGATGTAAGAAATATTTATAAAGGAACTGATGTGGCACTGTCATCGGACAATATGTTTGGTGCAGAGAAAATAGCAGGGGTTGTTGTTTCAGATCATTCTGGCGGCAATTTACCAGCAGGCCTGTTGATATTACAGGATAGCCGCCGTTTATCACAACTCAGAGGTATATCCATACCTATCGGAGCCGATGCGACAAGCTATAAACCCGGCGATTCATTAATAATAAATGTTTCAGCGGCTGTTTTAAAAAGAATAGATGGAATCTTACAGCTAACCGGAATCACTAATAATAATATTACAAAGGCAGCATCAGGTATTGCCATAACTCCCCCTATTGTAAAAGCCAATGCAGTACTGGCATCACCACAATCATTCGAGAGTACATTAATTTCCATTGCAAAAGTTGGCTTCGATCCAAACCTTCCGCCTGGCAGTACATATGCAGGCAACAGATTAATCAATGATGGCTTTGGTAATCTTATGCTGCATACAGAAGCAGGAGCATCCTTTGCCAATAAACCACTTCCATTTCTTGCAAACTACACAGGTATCCTATTTAATAAGGAAGGTACCACAGAACCGCAATTGTGGCCAAGAGTTGATGCTGATATAACTATTCTAAGTGCCACGGCTCCTAAAATTGCTGCTATAGTTGTTACAGGATATTTGATTGATCCTCCAGGTAGTGATGCTAATTATGAATACATTCAATTATTAGCAACAAAGAATATTGATTTTGCAGCAACACCTTATTCATTAGTTACAACGAATAATGCAGGTGCAAATACTCCTACCGGATTTCCTACTGATGGTTGGGCTACTGCAGGTACAAGAACATACAAATTTAATTTGTCGACCGGTTCAGTAATAAAAGGCCAATTTTTCTATGTAGGTGCCAATAAAAATATATGGGGAGCAGGATCAACAGATATAAGTTCTTCAATATGGTTTAGTAAAATGTATTCAACAGTAGATGGAGATGGGTTTGGAACAAAAACAACAAACCTATTGGCCAATAGCGGTAATGCTGCAGGCATTGCCATTTTTGATAAAACAGCAGTTGATGTAACTACTGTGCCGATAGATGTAATTTTTTATGGTGGCGGTGGAAGCATCTATACCGCAGGGCCGCCTGAAAAAGGATATCGTATTACAGACACAGATTATTATGATAAAACCAATCCGACAACGTTGGCTGATCAGCCTTATTTTAACATGGGGTCTAATACAGGAAAATTATCATTTCCTCCGGCCACCAACTTTGTGCAATTAGGAGGTACCTATAATATTACTTCAGGCAGATGGACTTCAGCCCGGACTTTAAATCCGGTTGTATTAACTGCTTCGGCAACTGTAGCTTTAATAGAAGGAGCAACCACTATTGAACAATAATAATTTTTAGAATGAAACGTAGAAAATTTATTCATTATGCTGGCTTTTTTACCGGCGGCTTTCTGTTAAGTCGTAATGCAGCTTTTGCAATTACTTCCGGCCATAAAAAAATAAATGGAAGTGTTTTATCTGCCGGAAAAGGTTTAGCAGGAGTTATAATAAGTGATGGCTATTCAGTGGTTGCTACTGATAACAAAGGTCAATATGAAATTAATCCTCATGTTGATGCAAGAGCAGTTTTTGTAAGCACACCTGCAGGTTACGAATTTAATCATGACAAAGGCGTGGCTCGTCATTACAGTTTACTTAAGAAAGATGGTGAAGTAAAAGTAGATTTTGAACTGACGCCACTTGGTAAAGATGATAATGAACACCAGTTTCTCATTTGGGCGGATCCGCAGGTAAAAAATGATAGTGATGTAGAAAAAATGATGAATGAATCGGTGCCTGATGTAAAGAAACTGGTAACTGCTGCCGGATCAGGTGCTTTGTTGCATGGTATTACCGTTGGCGATATTGTTTGGGACGAACATAAATATTATCCAGACTATGACAAAGCCGTAAAAAAAATGGGCATTCCCTTTTTCCAATGCCTGGGAAATCATGACATGGATTACAATAAAGGAGGCGATGAAACTTCTGATGTTACCTTCCAGCAAAACTATGGGCCTACTTATTATTCTTTCAACAGAGGACAATTGCATTATGTAGTGATGGACAATGTCCGTTATCTTGGTAAAGACAGAAATTATGATGGTTTCTTCCAACAAAATCAATTAGACTGGCTGCAAAAGGATCTTTCATTTGTACCAAAAGATAAACTCATTATTCTTAGTGTACATATACCAATACACAGCGGTACAAAAAATAAAGAAGCATTATACAGTTTACTAGAGGGCAGAAATGTGCACATCATGTCGGGTCACACTCATTACCATGTAAATGCCATTAAAGAAAATATTTATGAGCATAATCATGGCACAGTATGCGGCGCCTGGTGGACAGGACCAATTTGTGGTGATGGCACACCTTGTGGCTATGGAGTGTATAAAGCAAAAGGAAATGAATTAAGCTGGCATTATCAATCGACAGGTAAAGAAGCGGATCATCAGTTTTCAATTTATTCTAACGATTATAACGATAAGGAAAAACAAGTACAGGTAAACATCTGGAACTACGACCCGGCATGGAAAACTGCATATTGGATTGACGGTAAGAGTAAGGGAGAGTTGGAGCAATTTGAAGGCTTCGACCCGAAAGCTTATGCAACACTATTAGGTCCGGAATTGCCAAAGCCAAGAGGATTTGCCGAACCAAGAAAGACTGATCATTTATTTAAAGCTATTGTTCCTTCAACGGCTAAAAAAATAAAGATTGTTGCCACCGACAGGTTTGGGAAAAAATTTACCGCTACACATAAAATATAGCGAATGAAGAATATTACGTTAATCATAACAGCTATTTTTATTTCACTTATTGGTGTTGGCCAACAGATAAAATGGGATAGTACCTTCAGACCGGGTAACTATGAGCAGCGGGTGGCTAATTTTCGTAGTTATCCGGATTCTAAAAAGGATATTATATTTTTGGGTAACAGCATTACTGATTATGCTGAATGGAATGAGTTGTTGCAATTGCCGGAGGTAAGAAACCGTGGTATTTCCGGCGATATCACATTTGGTGTATTGGAAAGACTGGATGAAGTTACTGAAGGCAAGCCTGCAAAAGTTTTCATTCTTATTGGCATCAATGACATTGCAAGAAATATTCCTGATTCGGTAATACTGGATAATTATAAAATAATGATCCAACGTATAAAGGCTTCTTCAAAACGAACTAAAATTTACTTTAATACACTGATCCCGGTTAATAATACGTTCCCGGATAGAAGTCATTTTAATAAGGACGAACACATTGCTGCTGTAAATGCAGGCTTGAAGAAACTTTGTGAAGCAGAAAAGATAACATTGATAGACCTTTATCCGCATTATGAAGGCGAAGATAAAAAACTGGATAAGACCCTGACTTATGACGGCCTTCATCTTAACACGGAAGGGTATAAAAAATGGGCATTTATTCTTCAGGTTTATTTAAAAGAAAAGTCAAATTAAATAGAGTAATAAAGTTCGCTGTCCGGAATTTCACTTATAACATTTATATTTATTCTTTAACTGCATAAAAGATTGCTATGCCCGATTACATTTTGTCCCTCGACCAGGGAACGACCAGCTCAAGAGCTATTATTTTTGATAAGAAAGGAAGTATTGTTGCCACAGCACAAAAAGAATTTACACAAATTTTTCCGCAGCCCGGCTGGGTAGAGCATGATGCCAGTGAAATCTGGAGCACACAATTAGGCGTTGCTACGGAAGCTGTGCTCAAAGCCGGATTAACCATTCATGATATTGCTGCAATCGGTATCACCAATCAACGGGAAACAACTGTTGTGTGGGACAGGCAAACTTCTCTTCCCATTTGTAATGCTATTGTGTGGCAGGATAGAAGAACAGCTTCTTATTGCGATCAGTTAAAAAAAGATGGACATGCAGCAATGATACAATCCAAAACAGGACTTGTTACGGATGCTTATTTTTCCGGTACAAAAGTAAAATGGATTTTGGACAATGTAGAAGGAGCAAGAGATAAAGCACAGAAAGGAGAATTATGTTTTGGCACCATTGATAGCTGGTTGCTCTGGAAGTTAACCAATGGTAAAGTACATGCGACCGATATGTCCAACGCATCAAGAACTTTGCTATACAATATTCATGAATTAAAATGGGATACGGAGTTATTAGAGTTGTTTGGTATTCCAGAAAATATGTTGCCAGATGTTAGATCAAGTAGCGAAGTATACGGGCATACGGAAAATATATTGACTGCTGTGCCAGTTCCTGTTAGCGGTATTGCAGGAGATCAGCAATCGGCATTGTTCGGGCAAATGTGTACACAGCCCGGCATGGTTAAAAATACATATGGTACCGGTTGTTTTATGCTGATGAATACAGGTACAAAACCGGTTCAATCAAAAAATAATTTATTGACCACTATTGCCTGGAAAGTAAATGGCGAAGTGCAATATGCATTGGAAGGAAGTGTATTTATAGGTGGTGCAGTTGTGCAATGGTTAAGAGATGGATTAAAAATTATTCAAAACTCCGGTGATGTGGAAGCACTGGCTTCTAAAGTAGAAGACAATGGCGGTGTGTATGTAGTGCCTGCATTCACTGGGCTGGGTGCTCCATATTGGAACCAACATGCACAAGGAACTATTCTCGGTATAACAAGAGGAACAACCGATGCACACATTGCAAGAGCAGCAGTAGAGAGCATCGCTTTTCAATCAATGGATTTAATGAAGTCTATGCAGGCAGATGCAGGATTGCCTATTAAAGAAGTGAGAGTGGATGGCGGCGCCACCGTTAATAATCAGTTGATGCAATTTCAAAGCGATATTTTAGGAACTGATGTAATACGACCGCAGGTAACAGAAATAACTGCTTTGGGTGCGGCATACCTTGCAGGATTGGCAGTAGGGTTTTGGAAAAGCATTGATGAACTGCAGCAGTACTGGCAAAAGGATAAAACATTTTCTCCTTCTATGAAAAAAGAAAAAGTGGATAATTTACAAGCAAACTGGAAAAGAGCTGTGAAAGCAGCACAAGCTTGGACGGAAACCTCCAGCTCTTAATAGATTCAAAGAAAAAGGGTTACAAAAAAACAGAAACGTAAACTAAAACTATAAACCAACAATTATGAGTCCTTCACCTTTTCTCGGCGAATTTGCCGGTACTGCATTACTGCTCACCATGGGTGGCGGTGTAGTAGCAAACGTTGTGCTTAACAAAACAAAAGGAAATAATAGCGGCTGGATCGTTATTACATTCGGATGGGCAATGGCTGTGTTTCTGGGTGTGTATGCCTCCAAAACAATGGGGGGCAGCGGTCATTTAAACCCGGCTGTTACCATTGCGATGGCTTTGTTTAATGAAGAATTTGACAAAGCCCTGCTACCAACTTACCTCGCCGCACAAATGGCAGGTGCATTTGTTGGTGCTGTGATTGTATGGATTAGTTATAAACAACATTTTGATGAAACGGCAGATAAAGACCTGAAGCTGGCAGTATTTTCAACTGGCCCAGCCATCCGTAATCCGTTGTATAATTTCTTAACCGAGATGATCGGCACATTTATTTTAGTCTTTGGTGCATTAAATATGTCAGCCTCTGAAACTTCTCTTGGTGCCTTAGATGCATTACCAGTAGGTTTATTAGTGCTGGGTATTGGCCTTTCTTTGGGCGGGCCAACGGGATATGCGATCAATCCTGCAAGAGACCTTGGTCCCCGTATTGCGCATTTTGTTTTACCAATGAAGAATAAAGGTGGCAGCGATTGGGGGTATAGCTGGATTCCAGTTCTTGCACCTATAGTGGGTGGCATACTCGCTGCACTGGCGTTTTATAAGATAATGTAATAGAGAAATTGGTTTTTAAAAGAAAGTTGCAACCTGCATGGGGTCTTTTGTTATTTCACAATTCAGAAAATTTATTATAAAAAAATATTAAAAAGTTAACCCACCGGCTGCAAGAATCGAAAATTTAATTTTATCGGTTCGAGGAAAGTGATATTGATTTGGGTTATTGTTGGATAACTGTTGTGGGGGCGATTGCAGGTGCATTGGTAGCTGCTTATCTTTTTAAACTATGTAGTATGAAAAAAACATATTCTCTGTTAATTCTGTTTTTTCTATTTGCTTCAGTTGGGTATTCACAGACTCCAGAATCAAAATTGAAAGAATTGGGAATAGAATTACCAATAATTGGAAAACCGGTAGCCAATTATTTGCATGTAGTAAGAACAGGTAATTTATTATTTCTGGCGGGTAAAGGACCTTCTAATGCAGAAGGAGTTTATATTACTGGAAAAGTTGGTAAAGATTTATCAATTGAAGAAGGGAAAGTAGCAGCAAGGCTAACTGCTATAAATCAACTTTCAGTTTTAAAAGCTGAATTAGGTGATCTGAGTAAAGTCAAAAGAATAGTAAAAGTGCTCGGTATGGTTAATTGCGATGCAGATTTTAAAGATCATCCACAAGTCATAAACGGGTTTTCAGATCTAATGGTTGAAGTGTTTGGTGATAAAGGAAGACATGCCCGCTCTGCTGTTGGGTTGTGCTCTTTGCCAAGAAACATGGCAGTGGAGATTGAATTGATTGTAGAAGTGGAATGATTTTATTTTAATCTTCGCAAGATTGTAAAATAAAAGTGCATGCCTTTTTAATCTGCTCTTCAGCAATAATAAGTGGAGGGGAAATTCGTAAACAATTCGATGCAAACAAAAACCAGTCCGTCAATACACCTTCAGCAATACAGACATCAATCACTTTTTTATTTGTTTCAAATGAATCAAACTCAACAGCCATCCAAAGTCCAAAAGAACGAACAGTTTTTATTTTTGGATGAATAAGTAATGATCTGAATAATTCTTCTTTTGCTTTTACGGTATCAATCCAACCTTCTTCCAATAAAGCTTTCATTGCTGACATACCAGCCGCACAACTTACAGGGTGTCCACCAAAAGTGGTGATATGCCCAAGTATCGGGTTATTTGTAAAAGCATCCATCAGTTTTTTATCAGCAATAAAAGCACCCAATGGCATACCGCCGCCTAAAGCTTTGCCTAATAATAAAACATCTGGTATAATAGCAAAATGTTCAAACCCCCAAAGCTTTCCTGTTCTGCCAAGGCCGGCCTGTATCTCATCAAGAATTAATAAAGTTCCCGTTGCACTACATTTTTTTCGTAAAGCCTGTAGCCAATCTTTGGTTGGTGCAATAATGCCTGCTTCTGCCTGTATCGTTTCAGCTATAACACAAGCAGTTTGTTCAGTTATAAATTCCAGTGATACGGAAGAATTGTATTCCAGGTGCAACACATCGGGCAGCAAGGGACGAAATGCATTCCGCCAGTATTCATCACCCATCACACTTAATGCGCCTTGTGTGGAACCGTGATATGATTTGTTGAATGAAATTATCTGTGTTCTGTTCGTTATTCTTTTCGCCAGCTTCATAGCACCTTCTACTGCTTCTGTACCAGAGTTGGTAAAATAAACGCTGTTAAGAGATATCGGTAGATTGTCCGTCAGCAATTTGGCATATTGCACCTGCGGCGCTTCTACAAATTCTCCATACACCATGATGTGCAGGTAAGCATCCAGTTGTTGTTGAATGGCTTCAATCACTTTTGGATGCCGATGTCCAATATTGGCAACGCTGATGCCGCCAATCAAATCAATATATTCTTTGCCATTTACATCGTACAAAGTGCAACAGTCTGCTTTTACAATTTCCAATG
>JBBSJN010000037.1:0-18129 GCA_038257235.1 Chitinophagales bacterium | reverse complement strand
GCTTTTTCAGATTCGTTTCATGTATTCTGGCAAAACTGCGGACAATGATTGCTCTCACACCCAAATGTCTTGGCTCCATAGCTGCATGTTCTCTTGAAGAGCCTTCACCATAATTTTCATCACCAACAACCACACTACCAATATTGGCTGCTTTGTAAGCTCTCGCTGTTGCAGGTACCGGTCCGTATTCTCCAGTTAGCTGATTTTTTACAGTATCCGTTTTTTCATTGTAATAATTAATAGCGCCGATCAGCATATTGTTACTGATATTATCCAGGTGGCCACGGAATTTCAACCATGGTCCTGCCATTGAAATATGGTCAGTGGTACATTTCCCTTTTGCTTTGATCAATAGTTTCAATCCTTTTAAATCAGTTCCTTCCCATGCTTTAAAAGGTTCCAGCAATTGCAATCTTTTTGATTCTGGATTAACCACTACCTGTATACCACTTCCATCTTCAGCAGGAGCCTGGTAACCGGCATCCTTCACATCAAATCCTTTTGGAGGCAATTCAAAACCGGTTGGTTCTTTCAATAACACATCTTCCCCTTTATCGTTCTTTAATTTATCAGTTAATGGATTAAAAGAAATTGTTCCTGCCATTGCCATGGCTGTAACAATTTCAGGACTGGCAACAAAGGCATGGGTAGATGCTAAACCGTCATTACGTTTTGCAAAATTCCTGTTGAAGGAAGTGATGATGGTATTCTTGCGGTTTGGATCATCAATATGTCTTGCCCACTGGCCTATACATGGTCCGCAAGCATTGGCCAACACAACACCACCGGCATCTTCAAATTCTTTGATGAAGCCATCTCTTTCGATAGTATATCTAACCAACTCACTTCCAGGAGTGATCGTAAATTCAGATTTTGTTTTTATTCCCTGGCTCACTGCATCTTTTACTATAGAAGCACTGCGGCTTATATCTTCATAAGATGAATTGGTACAAGAACCGATCAACGCTACTTCTAATTTAGAAGGCCAGCCATTTTTTTCAACTGCCTCAGCCATTTTAGAAATTGGAGTTGCCAGATCCGGAGTAAACGGACCATTTACATAAGGTTCCAGTGTGCTAAGATCGAGTTCCAATAACTGATCATAATATTCAGCCGGGTTTGCATACACTTCTGCATCGGGACGAAGGTGCTCTTTTATCCCATCAGCCAAAGCAGCTACTTCTTCACGACCCGTTGCTTTTAAATAAGCACTCATTTTTTCATCATAGGCAAACAAAGAACAGGTGGCCCCTATCTCTGCACCCATATTACAAACCGTTCCTTTTCCGGTTGCACTCATACTGTCTGCACCTTCTCCAAAATATTCTACAATGGCGCCAGTTCCACCTTTTACAGTCAACTGACCGGCCACCCAAAGAATTACATCTTTACAAGATGTCCAGCCGTTCAGTTTACCGGTAAGCTTCACTCCTATCACTTTTGGCATTTTCAATTCCCATGGTAAACCAGCCATTACATCCACGGCATCTGCACCACCAACGCCAATCGCCACCATTCCCAAACCGCCGGCATTTGGTGTATGAGAATCGGTACCAATCATCATTCCACCAGGAAATGCATAGTTCTCTAAAACAACCTGATGAATGATTCCGGCTCCGGGCTTCCAGAAACCGATTCCGTATTTATCAGAAATAGAAGAAAGAAAATCATATACTTCTCTATTCGTTTCAATGGCTAATTCAAGATCTTTTTTGGCGCCGACCTTAGCCTGAATAAGGTGATCGCAATGCACCGTAGATGGAACAGCCACTTTTGAACGACCAGCCGTGCTAAACTGCAATAAAGCCATCTGAGCAGTTGCATCCTGCATAGCTACTCTGTCTGGCGCAAAATCCACATAATCACTGCCTCTGCCATGCTCTTTTTGCGGTAATGCCCCATAAAGGTGGGCATATAATATTTTTTCTGTCATTGTTAATGACCTTCCAGTCAATTTTCTGGCTGCATCAATTTTAGCAGGCATTTCAGCATAAACTTTCTTAATCAGGTCTAGATCGAATACCATTTGTATAAATATATTATTTGAAAAAAGGTTTCCTAAAGTGCTGCGAAGTTACTAAAAACGGGCCCTTTAAAAAAATGAAGAATTAAGTAAAAATTACCCCTTCCGGGCATTATTCACTTATTAAATTAAAGTGATAACTCTTAATATGGCGATAAAGATTCCTATAAAATCAGCTTCATTTATTATTTAGACTATTTTTATTTTAGTTTGAAATCCATCCTTTGTAAAACACCCTTTGCCGGTCAGACGCTAGGTATAATTTTTTTTATACTACTATTAGCTCCGGAAGCTTTGTCACAATCGCCTGTGCTACAGTATCAGGCCAATTATGTTGCTGCTTCTTCAACCTTGAACAGTTATACAGCTTTTCCAACTAACCCTGGAACTTTTTCTACCTGCAATTCCAATAATTATACTTATACCTGGAGAAATGGAAGTGATAATCAGCTAAAGCTTGTAAGCTTTACAGCGAATTCCAAGACCTATGTTATTTCCGGAATTTCAAATGTGGCAGTAAAACTCAGAAGAGTTAATAATGCCAATGTAACCGGCGTAAGAAATATTTTGTATAGCGAAACATCAGCATCTTCTGCATCATCCTGCGTAACACCCCGTCAATTAGATTTCAAAGCTCCATATAATGATGATATGTCCATCTTTCTTAATAATAATGTATTAAACCATGGCACAGATAATATTTTCGCCAATGCCAGTAATGGTGATGGCAACAATAATAATATAGAAAGAGTTGATGTTATTTTCACAGATGGCATCCAATCAAGTCTTCCGGCAGATGCAGGTTTTATTTTATGTGACAGAGGAAATAATAATAGTCATGATGGATTCCGCATAGCTGCCATTCTTGGTATTGACGCCGGCAATAACCCAACATCATTCGGTGCTGTAAAAATATGTACTCCCGGAAACGGCTCCAATAATGGAAGCTGGGGACACCCAAGCATTTCAAATGGCAACAGACTTTTAGCTGCTTATATTCTTAGAAAAGATCCGGCAGATACTTATCTAAGAGTTTCTTCCAATGTTACACAAGAAATCGGAGGTGTATTTTTCTCCTTTTCAGATCTGGGTATAGTTGCCAACCAAAAAATTTATGGCTATTGCCTGCTAGGTCCGGATGGAACAGTTAATCCAACATCAGCACAATTAATGAACATTAATGATGCTGCAGTTTATCCAACCGGAACAACAGAGGCACAGGGTGGCGGATTAGATCTTATTTCAGTAACAAGTTATTTTGGTACCGATCAGGCATTGGCAAGTTCCTATTATCAACAGTTCAATGGATTTTCAGAAAACAGTTCAGCACTGTTGCAATGGTCTTTAGATAATGTGACTAAGGGCAGTATAATTTCTTTAGAAAGATCTGAAAATGCTAATTATTTTACTTCAATTTATTCTTATACTTTTTTAGAGATTGCTGGAAAATCTTATAAGGACATTCCCGGTAAAGGAATTTTTTATTACAGGCTGGCTGCAAAAGCCCCGAATGAGACTGTAATTTATAGCCGTGTAATTCAGTTAAGGATAGAAAGTGCTGAAAAAAACTGGAAACTATACCCGACTTTTTCTAAATCCGGGGAGAAAATTACAATCTCTAATATTACAAACGCTGAATACACCGTCCTTATTCATGAAATAAATGCTTCAACAATCTTTCAAACTACTTTATCTGCCAGAAACAGAAAAGGCGAATTTTTCTTACCCCGCAATTTGTTAACTACCGGCATTTATTACATTTCTCTTGAAAAAAATGGAATTCGAATGCCCGGAACTGAAAAAATAATATTTAAGGCAGATTAATGTTTCTTTTGCTTCAATATCCCATTTCTTAAGAAAATAATTTAATTTAGGCCTATGAATAACTTCAAAAGTTTTGTTGAATGGAATGCCTTTGGGGTTTGTTCGGCCATCGGCAACAGGATGGGTATTGCTACCAGCAGCATCCGCCGCTATTTTATGTATGCTTCCATCCTAACGATGGGTTCTCCTATTATTATTTATATGGTACTGGCTTTCTGGAGAAATATGAGAAAGTATATCTGGGCAGCCAAGAGGAATCCGTGGTATTATTTGTAAGTTGATTTTATAGCTTGCATTAAAGAAAATCCTTTTACTTTTTTAAGGAAATTACAATTACACCATCTTTACCTTTTTCCTGATACAAATCTTTGGCAGTCTTTCCTTTTAATACATTAACTGATTCAATTGAATGAGGGTTTAGATTATCCATTTCAGTTTTTGTAATAATTTTTCCATCCAACACAATCAATGGATTACTTTCTTTTGATCCTTTTGCTTTTGTCTTAATTATTAATACACCATCTTTTCCTTTATCACCATACAAAGCAGTGGCAGCCTTGTCTTTTAATACATCAATAGATTGAATTGTTCCCGGGTCAAGTTTTGCCATTACTTCCTGGCTTACAATTTCCCCATCAATAACTATCAACGGGCTTTTACCATTTAATCCTTTAATCTGAATAACTGAAGCATTACCTTCATTTCTTTCCGAGCCAACAATACGTTCAAACTGAGATGCATTTATTGTTTCATTACTATTTTTCAGCCTTGTAACTACATCATCTAATCCGTTTGAAGGGGGAGCTGGCGGAGGCGGTGGTGGCGGAGGCGGTGGTGGCGGTGGTAATTCTCCATACTTTTTTTCAAATTCATTTTTCTGTGAAGAAGAATTCATATCATAACTTTCCTTTTTACCATTTTTCAACCATACAGTGGCAACATCGTTGCTAACATTTATACGTTTAACATTTTCCGGTAAATTAACCGGAGCTGGCGGAGCAGGAGCTGCTGGTGGCATCGGCGGTGGTGGTGGTGGCGGTGCTGGTAATTTCCCATACATTCCTTCATAATATTCTTTCTTTTCTGACCATTCTTTCATCGTCATCCGGGTTATCTCTTTTTTATTTTTATCTTTTACAACAATCAATGGATCTCCTTCATTCTCCATTACATAAATAAAATAACCTTTATCAGTAAATGCTTGAACTATTGGAACAGTGTCAGTAATTACTAAAGGTGTATTAATTTCAGCATTGCTATTCATCTTTAACGTATCACCTATTTCTTTACGGAATGATACTAAGATTACGGCGAATAAGGGCAATACAAAAAGAAACCGCAGCAGGTTTACTTTTGTTGATTTGAGTTTGTTCATCATGGCTATACGTTTTTTAAGTGACGAAAAATTGAACTTTGGGGCTATACTAAAATGATTGTTTCCGATTACTTTTAAAAGAAGATACTGGTATTGCTTTCTGTCAATTCCATTATCCAGCACTTTATTGTCTGCAATAAATTCAAGGTTTTGGCGGATAGCTTTACGAAGCAACCAGGCAAAAGGGTTAAACCAATTGAAAAGGCAGAGTATTTCACTCCAGATAATATCAATGCTATGCTTTTGTTTTACATGCACAATTTCATGCTGTATAATTTCCTGTAACTCTGGCTCAGTATGGAGATGGCTGTTGATAAAGACGGAATTGCCAAAAGAAAAAGGAATTATTTCTTCATTCACCTGGTAAAGATGCAAACCATCATTCGAAATCAGCGTAGCCTTCTTCATCATTTGTTGAAAAGAAACAAGCTGAACAAGCAGGCGAATGGTCATAAAAATAATTCCGGCAACAAGTAACAACGAGATAATATTCCAAACTGTAAATGAAGATGCGTTAATGGCAGCAGTTTCTTTCAATTGAAAAAGTGGCAACCAATTTATCAATTCATTTTCAGCCAGTTTATTCTGATGCAACGTTCCGGAAATATCAATAAAGGGTACAACAAATGAAAACAAAGTGTAACCTAAAAGATAAATTCTGTTCCAGTTATAAAATGTAAGTTTTCTTAGCACTAATTGATAAAACAGAAATACTACTGCCAGACTGATAGAAAACTTAATAATGTATATTAATAGAAAAGGCATACAAATAATTTATTTTTCTTTTTCAATAAGACTAATGATTTCTTTGAGCTCCTTCGCAGATAATTTTTTCTGCTCCACAAAAAAGTTAACTAATTCTTTATAGGAATTATCAAAATATTCCTTCACCACACTGCCCATAAACTTCTTTTTATATTCCTGTTCACTTACCGCTGGCTTGTATAAATAGGCATTGCCCACCAGCCTGCTGCTGAGATAACCTTTCTTTTCTAAATTTTTAATTACGGAAGCGATGGTTGTATAAGGAGCCGGTTCATCCAGCTTTTCCATAAAGGCTTTTACATTGCCTTCACCAATACGCCAAACGGCCTGCATGGTTTCTTCTTCTACATGGGTTAATTTTTCCATATCTACGATATTTTCGTAAAGCTACGAATATTTCGTAATTGGCCAAATTTATTTTTTTTATTAAAGCAATTTAACAAATTGAATTCTGCTAAATATGTTCTTTCAGCTTTGTGACGACTGTATCCACTTCGTCTTTTGTATTATGCTTGCAAAAAGAAAATCGTACCGTTACGAGATTGGGATTATTATTGATTGCTTGGATAACATGTGAGCCCTGATCGGCGCCGCTGCTGCAGGCACTGCCTCCGGAGACACAAATACCTTGCATATCGAGGTTGAAAAGAATCATTTCTGATTTTTCTGTTTTCGGGAAAGCAGCACTTAATACGGTATATAAACATTTTCCTTGCCGATCGCCATTGAATTGAACGCCATCAATATTTTTTTGCAATTGTTCAACCATATAATCTTTTAATGATTGAATGAACTGGCTGTCTTCTTCATGATTCGTCATGGCCAGTTCCAATGCTTTTGCAAATCCAACAATGCCGTACAGGTTTTCAGTTCCTGCCCGCATATTCCTTTCCTGTCCGCCTCCTAATATAAATGGTTTGATCTTTACATTATCATTCACATACAAAATACCAATCCCTTTTGGTCCGTGAAATTTATGACCGGCACCGCTTATAAAATGTACTGGTGTTTCTCTTAAGTCAAGATGGTAATGACCAACAGTCTGCACACAATCCGAGTGAAATATCGCATTGTATTTTTTACAAAGATTTCCAACGGCATGAATATCGAGGATGTTTCCAATTTCGTTATTGGCATGCATCAATGAAACAAGACATCTTTCTTCCTGTGAAGCTAATTGCTCTTCCAGGTCTTTCAAATCAACATGACCATCATCCAATAACTTCACAAAACTTCTTGTCACTTTTTCACCACAACCATAATGCTCTACCGTATGCAAAACTGCATGATGTTCGATGGCTGAAGAAATAATATGCTTACAATCCAGGTCTCTTATAGCAGATAATATGGCAGTGTTGTTGCTTTCTGTTCCACCACTGGTAAAAAATATTTCTCCCGGATGCGCATTTAATAATTTGGCAACTGATTTTCTTGCCGATTCAATAGCCAATCTCGATTCCCTTCCATAAGAATAAATAGAAGATGGATTTCCAAATTGAGAAGTCATGTAAGGCAACATAGCATCCAATACCTCTTTATCCAAAGCAGTAGTAGCGGCATTATCGAAGTAAATTCTGTTCATACCCCTGTCCCCTAAAGGGGAACTTAAATTTTTGATGTCAACAAAGATAAGTAATCAGACTCCCTGTGTAAAGATTCTGTACAAATCAAACTAAACGATGGACAAAACACCTGAATTACATCCATTTTTTAAAACTATTTTTTTTGTATAGCAGTCAATAGTTTAAATTTAGTTCTACAAACTTTTATATGGACAATAATTGTAAAAATGAAGGACGGCGGGACTTTTTAAAAAAGTCAACCGTTCTTGCTGCGTTAGCTGTAGCTTCTCCAGCATTGGTAAAAGCCGGAGAGCATGATGAAAAAATTGCTGCCTTATTTGAAAAAATTCCGCTCAACATTGATGTGAATGGAAAAGCTTATAACCTTTCTGTTGAACCAAGAGTTACACTACTAGATTTTTTAAGGGAGCAATTACATCTTTTTGGCACAAAAAAAGGATGCGATTACGGTCAATGCGGTGCCTGCACTGTACATGTGGATGGCAAACGCATCAACTCCTGTTTGTCACTAGCTGTAATGAATGAAGGGAAGAAAATCACAACCATAGAAGGCCTTGCAGATGGTGAAGAACTGCATCCGATGCAAAAAGCTTTTATCAAGCATGATGGTTTCCAATGTGGCTATTGTACTCCCGGACAAATCATGTCAGCCGTTGCCTGCATCAATGAAGGTCATGCCAACAGCAGAGATGAGGTAAGAGAATTCATGAGTGGTAATATCTGTCGTTGCGGTGCTTATCCCAATATTGTTGATGCCGTGATAGAAGTAAAAAAAGGAGGGCAATCAGCATGATAAATTTTGAATACATAAGAGCCTCGTCTGTAAAAGCAGCCGTAAATGCCTTGGCAAAAAATCCAACAGGTGGTTTTATTGCAGGGGGAACTAACCTCATTGATTTGATGAAAAGAGGTGTTACCGCTCCTACCCGATTGATAGATATAAATAATCTGCCGCTGAAACAAGTGGAAGAAACTTCAGCCGGCTTAAGCATCGGTGCATTAGCAATCAATAGTGAAGTATCAGAAAATGATTTAGTAAAAAACAATTATCCATTGTTATCAATGGCATTTGCTGCCGGAGCTTCGGCACAGTTAAGAAATATGGCAACGGTTGGTGGCAATATGATGCAACGAACAAGATGCACATATTTTTACGACACAACAATGCCTTGCAACAAACGACAACCCGGAAGTGGTTGCGGTGCATTGCAAGGTCATAATCGTATGCATGCCATCTTTGGTGCTTCTGATAAATGCATTGCTGTTCACCCTAGTGATATGTGTGTGGCATTGGCTGCATTAAATGCAACAGTAACTGTAAGTGGCGCAAAAGGTGAACGTAAAATTTTGTTTACAGACTTTCATCGGTTACCGGGCGATAAACCTGAACTGGATAATAATTTACAGAAAGGTGAAATTATTACCGGAATTATTATCCCAAAAAACAATTTCAATAAAAATCATTACTTAAAAATAAGAGACCGGGCTTCTTATGCATTTGCATTAATATCTGTTGCTGCTGCGTTAGAAGTTAGTGGTGATACAATTAAAAAAGCTAGTCTGGCAATGGGCGGCGTAGCACACAAACCATGGCGATTAACTGAATCCGAAAAATTCTTAATTGGCAAAACTGCTTCTAAAGAAAATTTTAGTAAGGCTGCTGAACTGGCCATGAAAGGGGCAAGAGGTTATGGACATAATAATTTCAAATTAAAAATGGGGCCGATTGCTATTGTGGAAGCGTTGATAAAGGCAAATACAGGGAACACGGATGGGAAAGATTAGACGGATGAACACTGATTTTTTTCTGCTACGCAGAAATTTGGATTAAGAATGACATAATAGTTTTAAATTAAAAATGTCGACTGTAGCTATTGGGGAAGCGTAGATAAAGGCAAATACAGGGAACACGGATAGGAAAGATTAGACGGATAAACACTGATTTTTTTATGCTTCGCAGAAAACTGGATTTAGAATGCGTTATTGTTATAATCAAAATATTACAAAGCAATATAATCCGTGTTCATCCGTTCAACCCGTTTAATCCGTGTTCAAAAAAAAAAGAAAAGAACACGGATAAGATTGATTTGACGGATGAACACAGATTTTATTTCTACTTCGTAGAAATAATGGATTGTAAAATTACTATGGCCATAACCAAAACACTGCGAAGCAGTATCATCCGTGTTTATCCGTTCAACCCGTCTAATCCGTGTTCAAAAAAATAAAAAGAAATCAAATGGATAAAATAAAAGATCAACCATTCATCGACCGGGTAGATGGTGTACAAAAAGTTACCGGCACTGCAAAGTATTCCGCTGAATATGACTTTCCCGGAATGGTGTATGGCGTATTGGCCTGCAGCAATGTTACCAAAGGCACCATCACTGCAATGGATACAAAAGCTGCTCAAAATGCTCCCGGTGTATTGTCAGTTATTACACATCTGAATTGTCCTGAGATTCCCGGCTATAAAAACCTGCCTGACCAATCCAAACTGGCTGATACAAAAAAAGGATACAGAGTATTTTTTGATAATAAAGTTCGCTTCAACGGGCAACCGATTGCCATAGTAGTAGCCGATACTTTTGAAAGAGCTACTTACGCCGCTTCATTGATAAAAGCAGCTTATGCAAAAGAAATTTTCAATACTGATATTGAAGCCGCTGAAAAAACGGGCAAAGCTTTGGAAGGAAATAATTTTAAAGAATATGTACGGGGTGAAGCTAATGCCTGGAAAAATGCGGCTGTAAAGATTGAAGCCGAATATAAAATGCCAATCGAAGTACATAACCCAATGGAGATACATGCTATCACTGTGAATTGGGAAAGTGATACCAAATTAACAATGTATGAAAAAACACAGGCACTCAGCAGCACACAACAAAGTGTAATGCGGGCATTCGGACTGAAACAGGAAAACATCCGCATCATTACACAGTTTATCGGCGGAGCATTTGGTTCTGCTTTCAACACATGGCCACATTCTATGGCAGCATTAATAGCCGGAAAAAAAGTTAGGAAGCCATTAAAGCTGATGATTACCCGAAACCAGATGTTTAACCTTGTTGGTTATCGTCCGCAGGCAATACAAAAAATGAGTATGGGTGCAAGTGCAGATGGAAAATTAGTTGGCATTACTCATGAAGCAACGGCAATGACTGCCTCTTATAATGAATTTACCGAAGGAATTGTGAACGCATCAAGGTCTTTATACAATTGCCCGAATGTAAATACAACGTACAAAGTTTATCCGCTGGATCTAAGTCAGCCAACATGGATGCGGGGACCGGGCGAAACTACCGGAGCATTTGCATTGGAATCTGCAATAGATGAACTGGCTTATGCACTGAAGATGGACCCGATAGAATTCCGTATGAAGAATTATGCAGAAACAGATTTGGAAAGAAAGAAACCTTACTCCAGCAAATTTTTAAAAGAATGTTATGAATTAGGTGCAGATAGAATTAAATGGAAAGAACGAAATCCGGAACCCCGATCCATGAAAGAAGGTGACTGGTTGATTGGTTATGGAACTGGCAGCGGTATTTTTTCTGCCTGGAGAGGCGCTGCGAAAGTAAGTGCAAGATTATTGCCTGATGGCAGTTTAATTTTAGCAAGTGGAGTAACCGATATGGGACCCGGTACTGCCACTGCCATGACACAACTGGCTTCTGAAACATTGGGCCTGCACCCGAGAGATATTACATTTGAAATGGGAGATACAAATCTTCCTCCAGGGCCAATGCAGGGAGGGTCAGGAACTACTTCTACATTGGGAACGGCTGTGCATAATGTTTGTATGAACATCAAGAAAAAGTTAGCTGATCTGGTAAAAGACAATCCTATGTTTCATACTGAGATCGTTCATGAAGTAAAAGTGGATGACTTACTTTTTGAAAATGGCTTCATGATGCTGAAAACAGATAAGACCAAAAAAATAAGTTATGCTGATGTAATTAAAAATGCGGGATTAAAAGAAATTGAATTACAGGAAGACTCACCGGGCAACCCGATGGCAAATCATTCTGCATTTTCGTATGCGGTGCATTTTGTAAAAGTGATGGTGCATTCCAGAACAGGTGTTGTAAAAGTTACCAGAGCTGTTTCTGCTGTTGATGCCGGAAAAATTGTGAATAATAAAACTGCCGAAAGCCAGATTGTTGGTGCAGTGGTAGGCGGTATCAGTATGTCGTTACACGAAGAAGGAATAATTGACCACCGCTATGGTCGTTGGGTAAATAATAATTTTGCAGATTACCATGTTGCCGTAAATGCAGATGTTCCGGAAATAGAAGTATTATTTTTCAACAAACCCGATCCGGTATTAAACCCAATGGGTTCTAAAGGAATGGGCGAAGTTGGTATTGTAGGTTTTGCTGCGGCAGTTTGTAATGCCATCTTTCATGCAACAGGAAAAAGGATAAGAGAGATACCGGTGACACCGGATAAGTTGATTTGAGCAATAAAACAGAACATAACATCCTAGTATGAGTAACATTAAATTATTTGAAAGTAAACAAATAAGATCTGTTTGGATTGATGAGGAAGAAAAATGGTATTTTTCTGTTCAGGACGTTGTTGAAGTGCTTACAGACAGTAAAGATGTAAAGCAGTATATCAAAAGAATACTTAGCAGGGATGACCAACTTAAAACCAACTGGGGTACAATTTGTACCCTGGTTGAAATGGAAGCTGCAGATGGCAGGAAACGTAAAATTCAGGCAGCTGACAGCAAAGGTCTTTTAAGAATTATACAATCCATTCCCTCACCAAAAGCAGAGCCTTTTAAACTATGGTTGGCGCAAGTCGGTGCCGACAGGCTAGATGAAATTGAAAATCCGGAACTGGCAACGCAACGTACCAGAGAACTTTACAAACTTAAAGGATATCCTGATGACTGGATTGAAAAACGGATGCGAAGCATTGCCATCCGTGAAGAACTAACAGGAGAATGGAAAAACAGAGGAGTAAAAGAACAAAAAGATTATGCAATCCTTACTGCTGAAATATCAAAAGCCGCTTTCGGTTTAACTCCTTCTCAATACAAAAAAATAAAAGGATTGAAAAACCAGAATCTTCGTGACCATATGAACGACCTTGAATTGATTTTCTCCATGCTTGGCGAAGCATCTACTACTGCCATTGTAAAAACAAGAAATCCAAAAGGCTTTATTGAAAATAAGAAAGCAGCTAAACAAGGCGGCTCTGTAGCTGGCAAAGCAAAGAAAAGACCTTGAAACCAAAACAGGGAAAAAAGTAGTTTCAAATGAAAATTATTTACTTGCTGCAAAGAAGAGTAAACTTTTAAAGAAAAAGGGTAAAACAGATACCGGTGACACCGGATAAGTTGATTTGATAGTAGCTTTGAGCTTGCAAAAGTTATCAAATATTAGCAAATTCCCTGAAAATTTAAAACTATGAGGCGCAATACTATACGGCCAGCTCTCAGATTATTAGAAGAAGAAAACAAGGTTAGAGCATTAAAATCGGCAATTAAAAAAGGGATTGAAAGTGGCATTGCAAAAAATTTTAATCCTAAGAAGCACTTGGAAAATTTAAAAGCCACAAAAATTAAATAATGACTAAATATTTTCTGACGAAGAAAATCAAGCTGATAAATACTATAAATTGCTGATTGAGACTTGCAAATAAATATCTCTAGCACCAGCAATTGGAAAATATTATGCAGAAATCGGAAATGGTATTGCAGACTTTAGGGTTGGAAAACATATCATTTTTTATCAGGAAAGCAATCCTAAAGAAATTGAAGTGATAAGAATTTTACATGAACGAATGGATTTGAAAAATAAGATTGACGAATAGAAATATTGAAAAGTTTTGGTGATAAACGTTTTACTCAACGTCCCCTTCGGGAGACGTTGCTGAGAAATAAGTGTGAGAAAATCAAAATCGGAAAATTTTTCATTGCCAAATAAAGAAGTTATTCAGTATGAGAAATAAATGGGGATTTTTAAGAGAAACTGATTATATGGCTCAAAAAGCTGGTATAGATAAAGACACAGGGATACATAGGACTGGATTAGAAGTTTATCTTAAAGTAATTTTCCCAGACATAGACGACTGGATTCACGACAAAGCAATTGGAATGGTCAATGGGGAAAAATACTTAAGTCGCCCTGATTATAGAAGTGAAAAATTAAAACTCATAATTGAATTTGACGGACTTCAGCATTATACGAAACCAAATATTATTGAAAAAGATTTAAAAAATACAGAACTATACAAATCATTTGGATATAAAGTTGTGCGAATTGCTTATTTTATACAATTAAGTAACAAATCTGTAAAAACTTTATTTAATATTAATGTGTCAGAAGAATTATTTGATGAAACTATTTCTTCGTTAGGAATAGAAGGCCTAAATACGCCAGCATATCTTTGTCCAGCTGGTCTAAAACGAATGGCAGAAGAATTTGTGAAATTCCCAGAACAATATAAAACGAATATTGATTTTCTGAAAAAACAGAATGTACCTTTTAGAAGTGGAGTCGATTATTTAGAAAACGAGTATAAAAATATAAATACTAGCACCTAACAGCTTAGCAAAAGAAGGGTTAAATTGCTTTGTAGAAACATTTGGCAAGTGTTCAACATTTGAGCTTTGAATGAACTTTAGTGCTAAAAATCCGCCACTTCGGCAAGTTCCAATACCTTAACATCCTCAACTAAACTCCTTAACATCCTCAACTAAACTCCTTTATATCCCTCATCAACTCCATCGCAATATTATTCGCCTTGGTTTCAAAATCACTTTCGGTATAAATGAGGATGATATGTTCTGTATTAAATCTCGATCTATTTCCCAGTTACATCTTTTTTTGTGTTTAAACATGGCAGAGCATGTTGCGTCTTGGGAGAATAGATTCATTGATGAATCAAATTAAACAGACCTTTGTCTTATGAAAATTGATTTCTTTTCTGCTAAACCCTATGATAAAATATTTTTTGATCGTTTCAATGAAACTTATGGATTTGATATTGAATATCATGAAACGCATCTCGGACCACATATTGTCAATATCATAAAAGATGCAAAGGCTATCTGCGTATTTGTTAATGATAAATTGACTGAAAAGGTAATTGAAATACTATCCCAAAAAGGAGTAAAAATAATTGCTTTGCGCTGTGCTGGTTTCAATAACGTTGATCTTGAAGCTGCTAAAAAATTCAATATAGCAGTTTGCCGGGTTCCAAGTTATTCTCCTGAAGCTGTTGCTGAACATGCCGTTGCCATGATCTTAACTATAAACCGGAAGACACATAAAGCTTACAACCGGGTCCGTGAGCAAAATTTTTCGCTGGATGGGCTTTTAGGTTACAACCTGTCTGGTAAAACAGTTGGAGTGATTGGCACTGGAAAAATTGGAAAAGCATTTATTACTATTATGCTTGGTTTTGGCTGTACTATTCTGGCATATGATATTTCTCCGGATACTGAATTACTGGCAAAAGGAATAAATTATGTCTCCCTGGAAGAATTACTTCAGCAATCAACTATTATATCCTTGCATTGCCCTTTAACAAAAGAAAATCACTATCTGATAAATAACAAGACATTAAACCTAATGAAGCCGGGAGTTACACTTGTAAATACCAGTCGGGGTGGATTAATTAATACGCTGGACATTATTGAAGCACTCAAAACAAAAAAAGTAGCTGCGCTATGTATTGATGTTTACGAACAGGAAGAGAAATTATTTTTTAGAGATCTGTCATCCAATATTATTGAGGATGATACCATTCAACGGTTAATGAGTTTTCCAAATGTCCTTATAACCGCTCATCAGGCTTTTTTTACAGAAGAAGCTTTAGCTGAAATAGCTCAGGTAACTTTGGATAATATATCTAACCTTGACAAAAAAAGCATGCCAGAAAACTCTCCTGTTATGCTGACATAAAATTATTCTCAACTAAACTCCTTTATATCTCTCATCAATTGCATTGCAATATTATTTGCCTTTGTTTCAAAATCACTTTCGGCATAAATGCGGATGATAGGTTCAGTATTGGAAGTGCGGAGATGCACCCAGTCATTATCAATCTCGATTTTTAATCCGTCTTCTGTATTGATGGGGCTTTTCTTGTATTTGTCTTTTATCTTTTCAAAAATGGCTTTTACATCAAAACCGTTGTTCAGTTCAATCTTATTCTTCGAAATAAAATAATCAGGATATTGGGAGCGGAATGATTTCATCCCGTTATTATGATTCGCCAGATGGCTTAAAAATAAGCCAATACCAATCAATGCATCTCTTCCATAATGAAAATCGGGAACGATGATACCGCCGTTTCCTTCGCCACCAATAACAGCATCCACTTCTTTCATCTTCTTTACCACATTCACCTCGCCCACTGCAGATGGAAAATATTCGCCGCCATGTTTCAAGGTAATTTCTTTCAGTGCCTTGGTGCTGCTCATATTACTTACCGTGTTGCCTTTTATCTTGCTTAAGATATAATCAGCTACCGCCACCAACGTATATTCTTCGCCAAACATGCTGCCGTCTTCACACACAAAACACAAACGATCCACATCCGGATCAACAGCAATACCAAAATGAGCATTTTGTTTTACCACTTCATTACTCAACTGAGTAAGATGATCTGGTAATGGTTCAGGATTATGGGCAAATTTTCCATCTACCTCTCCATTTAATAAAATAATATCATTTACACCCAATGCTTCTAACAATGCTGGAACAAATATGGCTCCGGTGGAATTGATAGCATCCACCACCACTCTGTAATCCTGTTTCGCAATTGCTTTTGCATTTACCAACGGATATTCTATAACCGCATCAATATGTTTTTGCAAATAACTTTCATCAACCGTTACCTTTCCTAATTTATCAACCGAAGCAAATGAAAAATCTTCTGCAGCAGCAAGCTCCAATACATTGGCACCTATTTCAGCAGAAATAAATTCACCATCACTGTTCAGTAATTTCAACGCATTCCACTCTTTGGGATTATGGCTGGCAGTTAAAATAATTCCGCCATCTGCATTTTCCATCTTCACGGCAACTTCCACCGTTGGTGTGGTAGATAAACCAAGATCAACAACATCAATACCCAATCCAATTAATGTATTAACGACAAGGTTTTGTACCATCGCACCACTGATACGACCATCCCGGCCAATAACAATTTTTGTTTGCTTCTTTCCTTTGGAAATGATGGTGCCGTAGGCAGCACTGAACTTCACAATATCGATGGGTGTAAGGTTTTCGCCGGGTTTGCCTCCTATTGTTCCTCTGATGCCTGAAATACTCTTTATTAATGCCACTTTTAAGGTTTAAGGTTGCAAAAATACGTTTTTCAAAATCAATCATATTTATACCTGCATCCGTACTTTTGCTGCATGGCAGAAAAGGCTTGGTACAAAGACTGGTTCAATTCACCTTTTTATCACAAACTATATTTCGACAGGGACGATCAGGAAGCAAGTGCTTTCATAAAGAAATTAATAGCGCATTTAAAGCCGGCAACCGGTAGCCGAATGCTTGATGTAGCCTGTGGAAAAGGACGGCATAGTAAAACCTTGGCTTCACTGGGTTTTCATGTTACAGGCATTGATATTTCATTCGACAGCATTGCCCAGGCAAAACAATACGAATCGGAGAACCTTGATTTTTATGTGCATGATATGCGGTTACCGTTCTATGGCAATTATTACAATTATGCATTCAACTTCTTTACCAGCTTTGGTTATTTTAAAACAAGACGGGAACATGATGATGCCATCCGCACCATTGCCAAAAGTATAAAGCCCGGTGGCAAACTGGTGATTGATTATCTGAATGTGCATTATGCAGAGGATCACCTGGTGCATAACGAATCGAAACAAATAGATGAAACGCTATACGAAATTCAACGCAGGGACGATGAAACACATTTTTACAAAAAAATAACGGTGCTTGATCCGATTCTGAAAGCACCAATGGAATTTACAGAGAAGGTTGCAAAATTTTCTTTGAGCGATTTTACCGATATGCTCAGTTTTCAAGGTCTGCAGGTACAGGAAGTGTTTGGTGACTACCAATTGGGAAGTTATGATGTAAGAAAAACACCAAGACTAATTTTAATTGCTACAAAAGGAACCGTTTCAAAAGAAGACAAAGAAAAAAGATTGTACAGCGATGGAAGAACTACCGATGCGTTGACTTAGTTTATGCTATTTTAAAAATACAAACCATAACTTGTCCCTATTATTTCCTATCGTGTGGACACAATTTTTTTTGGGACACGGATGACACACCTGCCCGCCAGAATGACCAGTCGGGCAGGTGTGTCATCCGTGTGCTATTTTTTCGATGCAAAAGATGTGTCCAAACGATAGGATTATTTCGGGATAGAAAGATAAACAAAATAGAAACTCACATATAGTAATTTACTATGTGTAAACCCCCGCCTGAATGACTCAGTCAGGCTGGTATGCTTCTGATGTGCCTATTGTGGATCAATAATAGTGGCAGGATTAATGCTTACTATTTTGCATTATTTACTAACAGATATTTTGCAGTTTCGAAATAAGC
>JBBSJN010000036.1:0-18535 GCA_038257235.1 Chitinophagales bacterium | reverse complement strand
CAATCTTTCAAAACTGTTATTCAATATAAATTCAAGCTTCTCCATCAATCCCATTTCGCTGCGCTTATCCTGTGGCAATTGCTTTTCTTCTTCTGCTAATCGTTGCGCCAGAAATTCAAGGTCTTCTTTATTATTATCAATAACATATTTGATCAGGTATTGAATAAACTCTTCTGCAAGGTTGGCATTGTCTTCCAGATCATAAAAAGCCATCTCCGGTTCTATCATCCAAAACTCAGCAAGGTGTCTTGCAGTATTACTGTTTTCCGCACGGAATGTAGGACCGAATGTATAAATATCACCAAAGGCAGTTGCTCCCAATTCACCTTCCAGCTGACCACTCACCGTTAAGTTAGTTGCTCTTCCAAAAAAATCTTCTTTAAAGTCTATTTTACCTGCATCATCCTTGCTCGCCGAACCATCTACAGGTAATGTAGTAACCTTAAACATTTCGCCTGCACCTTCTGCATCACTAGCGGTGATGATGGGTGTATGCATGTATAAGAAACCTTTATCATTAAAAAATTGATGAACCGCAAATGCCAATGCATGTCTTACTCTGAACACAGAACCAAATGTATTGGTACGAAAACGCAGATGTGCTTTCTCCCTTAAAAACTCAAGACTATGCTTCTTCGGTTGTAAGGGATATTTTTCTGCATCACTATCACCGAGTATTTCTATAGTAGCAGCTTTCAAATCCATCTTCTGTCCTTTTCCCAAAGAAGCTTCAATGATCCCTGTTACTTTTAATGAGGCAGAAGTTGTTATTCTTTTCAACAATTCATCATCAAACTTGCCTAGCTCTACCACCACCTGCAGGTTATTATTGGTGCTTCCATCATTCAATGCTATAAATTGGTTATTGCGAAAAGTTCGTACCCAACCCATTACAATCACTTCCTGCCCTTGTGGCTCCTGCGCCAGCAGCTCTTTTATCTTGATTCTCTTGTTGAACATACTCCGATTTTTGGAGGGCAAAGATAATACTGATGCGGTGAAAAGTTGTATTATGGATAAATACTATCCAATTGTATGAACGGCCATCAGCGTATTATAATGTTCTTTATCTTAACAAAAATAACCGCACATGAAAAGACTCTCTCTTCTTTTAATCATCATCGCTATCCATATTTCATCATTTGCAAATACCAAAGACAGTATTCCTTTCAATCCAAATGATGTGTCGTCCGCAGATGCAATTATCAAGGCCGTTTATGATGTTATTTCCGGCCCTGCCGGTGAAAAAAGAAACTGGGACAGAATGCAAAGCTTATTTGTAACTGATGCCCGCATGATTGCCACTGGCAAAAGACCAAATGGAGAAGGAACAAGAAGGTCTATGAGTGTGGAAGAATATATTAATAGTTCTGGCTCTTTTCTTGAAAAGAATGGATTCTTTGAATCAGAGATTGGCCGCAAGACTGAGCAATACGGAAACATCGTCCAGGTGTTTAGCACTTATGAAAGTAAAAAAACGCTACGGGACGAAAAGCCTTTTATGCGGGGAATCAATAGTTATCAATTATGGAATGATGGTAAACGATGGTGGGTTGTAAATATTCTTTGGGAAAGTGAAACACCAGACAATCCGATTCCAGAAAAATATATCGGAGCTATAAATTAAATCGTCTCTAATAAATCAGCCACTTTTTCTTTTATCAGGTCACGGACTTTTCGAAATTCTTCTTCATTCATTTCTCTTGGATCAGGAATCTGCCAGTCAATAAATTGTTTAGCAGGCATCCATGGACAGGCATCGCCGCAACCCATTGTTACAACTGCATCAAAGGGAGCAAATTCTTTAACCTGCTCTAAATCTTTAGAACGGTGTTTTTTCAGATCATAGCCCAGCTCTTTCATCGCTTCAATCGCTTTCTGGTTTATTCTTCCTGAAGGTTTTGAACCCGAGCTGTAAGCTTCTACATCATCACCACCTATCATTTTAGCAAATGCCTGACTCATTTGTGACCGGTTGCTGTTTTCTATACAAACGAAAAGAATTTTCTTTGGCATTGTGGTAAAGATAAAGAGTCCCGCATTGGCAGGACTCTTTTGTTTTTTAGCAGCAACCCCAAACAGTGAGGCCTCCGCAACAACCACCATCCTGAGCATTAGTCGAAGGACTCGGGTCTTTTTGAATGTTTGTGTTCATGGCTATACTTTTTATGATTAAAAAATAAATGACACATTAACAACAGCCATTTCCAGGTTCACAGCAATTTCGGTCATCCCCGTCTGTATGACTCAGTCGGGCAGGTTTTGCAGGTTTCTCTGCATAAACGGTAATGCTTGAAATTTTTGCAGCACCATTTTTATACGCAGCAATTTCTTCTGTGCTTAAATAATTAGCCAGCACTTCATCTGGTAATGTTATTGGCTTATCTTTTTGTAAAGTGATATTTGCAAACCCTGCTTCTTTGATAGTATCGAGATATTCCTTTTTCTGAATAGCACCGGTTACACATCCTGCATACAACTCCGCTACTTCATTCCACTTTTCGGGAAGTTCTCCTTCCAATACAATATCTGATATGGAAAAATGGCCGCCGGGTTTCAACACTCGAAAAATTTCACTGATAACTTTATGTTTGTTAGGAACCAAATTCAATACACAATTACTAACAATTACATCGGCATAATTAGCGGTAACAGGCATGTCATCAATATCACCCTGGCGAAATTCAACATTCCGTAATCCCAATTTTTCTGCATTTGCTCTGGCCTTTGTAATCATTGCCTCTGTAAAATCAATACCGATTACTTTTCCTTTTTCTCCTGCAAACTTTCTGGCAATAAAAACATCATTGCCAGCACCGCTTCCCAAATCAATTACAGTGTCCCCTTCTTTTATTTTTGCAAATTCTGTTGGCAATCCGCAGCCTAATCCAAGATCAGCATCGGGATTATAGCCTTCCAGTTTTGTATAATCGTCTGCCATAATGCTGTACATATCGGTGTCGCAACTTCCGGTGGCTCCGCAACAGGAAGTTTCATTTTGTTCTTTCGATTGATTAGCAATGGCCGTATATTTTTCACGGACCATTTTTTTGATTTCTGCATTTGTCTTCATGGCTATACTTTTATATGTTTAGAAATATTGTAATAGTTTTTTATTTTATTGAATCACTTTTATATTTAAACCTCTAAGCCCCCTTTAGGGGGTTGGGGGCTCAGCAACATGCTTTTTTCCGCCCGGATGATCCATTCGTACGGGCATTATTTACTTTCAGTTTTGCAAAAAGAAAATTGAATTCACTATTGAATTTTTCAAATGCTTTCCAGTTAATACAATAACAACTCCTCGGACCATCGATAGTACCGGTAATTAAACCTGCTGTTTTTAATTCTTTTAGATGCTGTGATACGGTGGACTGTGCCAATGGCAATAATTCAACTATCTCTCCGCAAATACATTCGTTACGTTGTGCCAGTACTTTCAAAATAGCAATTCTGGCAGGATGACTCATTGCCTTGGCGAAATTGGCAAGATCCTGTTCTTTTTGAGTAAAGGCTGATTTTTTATGAATGGCCATAATTTAATCTTATATCGCAAATATACGATTAAAGAAATAAGACCACCAAATTTTATTCAACTATTTTTATCCGGAGGGAGTTCTTGTCCGCCACTTAACAATTGAGATAATAACTCCGCTTGCAATGATGCAAAGCATACCTGTAGCAGAAACCAGGTCTGGAAAGGCATCACCCAACGCCATGCCTATAAATACAGAGAATATAATATTAGAATAACCAATAGCAGAAACGATGCCTGCTTTATCTGCACTGTAGGATTTTGTAACAAAGTATTGTCCGAAGAATGCTGCCAGGCCGAGCCATGACACATAAAACCACTCAATACCTACCGGCCATCGCCAGTTAATAAAGAATACATTGTCAGGTTCTATATGAAATGCATAACGGACAATCATAAAAATGGAAGGAACAATAAAACCACTGCCGATAAATGCCAGCATAATAACACGGTTATCGTAATACTTTGCCAGTCTGTTTACAGACATATAGGCAATGGCAGAAGAAATCCCCGATATCAAACCCGTTACATGATAATACCAGGGAAAATTGATAGCCGGTTTGTACACCAACAACATTCCGATAAAGCCAAGCACAACGGCCAACAAAACTATTCGTCCATGATATTCTTTAAATAATAAAAAAGAAAATATAGCAATGAATATAGCAGAAGTAAGATTATACGTCATTGCTGTTCCCAATGGAAGATGGAGGATGCAATAGAGCAATGAGTACAACGCTGTCGTTCCCATTATCCCCCGGAAAAAAAGCAGTTTTAGTTTTCCTCCTTTGTTCTTTGGTGGTTTAACTATAAAGCCTGCAATCAATACCAAAATGCCTACTACATTTCTCCAGAAGACTAATTGCCCGGCACCAAAACTTCCTTTCAAGATTTTTGCCGCTCCTCCCATTACAGAAAAACCGAGGGCTGCCAGCAGCATAAATAAAATTCCTCTGTATCTGGAGTCGATTGTCATTAATAGTTAACTAGTTTTTCTACCGCCGCTTCTAAAGTTTCTTTCTTCTTCGAAAAACAAAACCTTACTACTTTATCGTCTTTTCCATTCTGATAAAAAGCAGAAACGGGTATGGTTGCCACACCTGCTTCTTTAGTTAAGCGTATCGCAAAATCCTTATCTCCTTCATTACTTATTTTTTCATAAGTGCCACAAATAAAATAACTACCGTAAGAATTTTGTAAAGAAAATCTTGTTTGCTGCATCAGCTTTATAAAATAATCTCTTTTCGCCTGCATAATGGAAGACAAAGACAAAAAAGCATCCTTGTTTTTTAAAAATGCCGCCAACGCTACCTGCATCGGTGTATGACATGAGAATGCATTAAACTGGTGTACTTTCCGAAACTCTTTTGTTAATGCTGCCGGTGCAACACAATAGCCAAGTTTCCAACCCGTACAATTATAGGTTTTGCCAAAAGAGAAACAAACAAAACTTCTTTCAAGTAGATCGGGATAGCGAAGTATACTCTGATGTGGAATATTATCAAATATCAGATGTTCATATACTTCATCACTGATAATAAAAATATTTGTGCCTTCAACTACCTTTCTTAACTCCTGAATATCTTTTTCACTAATTACACTACCTGTTGGATTGTGCGGCGAATTAATGATGATTGCTTTTGTTTTTGGAGTGATGGCATTTTTCACTGCTATCCAATCAATATGATAATCGGGGTATACCAAAGCAACCGTAACAGCCTTTGCTCCGTTTATTTCAATGTTAGGAATATAACTGTCGTAACCTGGTTCAAAAACAATCACTTCATCTCCCGGTTGAAGAATCGTTGTGAAGGCAGAATAAATGGCATAAGTGCCGCCGGGAGTAATGGTAATTTCAGTATCAAAATTTATGTTTGATTGATAAAGAAAGGATGCTTTTTCAGCAATAGCTTCCCGCAAAGGCATCCATCCTGGCATTGGTGGATATTGGTTGTAATTATTCTTCATTGCATCGCTGACCAAAGTAATCAATTCTTCACTCATTGGATAGTCAGGAAAACCCTGCCCGAGATTAACTGCTTTATGTTCATTCGCCAGTGCACTCATTACGGTGAAGATGGTGGTGCCGACGTTGGGAAGTTTGGAAGTAAGTTGAATGCTGCTCAAGTTTGATAATTATGTATTGAGTAAAATTAGTTGCATTTAACCAACAATGATTAATAATACCGATATATATCAGCAATAGATAGAAAATTAATTTATTAAAAATATACATCTGTATTTCACTGAACAGAATAGATTAAAATATAAATTCGTTTGGCTCAAGTTCTGTATTTTGTTGTTTCGAAATTTAACAAACTTTGCCATTGTTTACAAATCTCAACGCCTTTTTCAACCCCGAACAATTTCAGGGATGGGGTAAGAAGAAAAATTATTTTGAAGGCTGGTATTTTAAACTCATCAGTGCTGACGAGAAAAATGCTTTTGCTTTTATTCCCGGCATTGCTATGGATGAAAAAGGAAATCAACATGCTTTTATCCAGGTATTAAACGGAAAAAAGCAAACGTCTGCTTATCACAAATTTGCTATAAGCGACTTCATTCCAAAACAAAAAACGTTTTCAATTGCTATTGGTAATAATCATTTTTCGGAAAATAGTTTAGAAATAAACTTGTCGGGTATAAAAGGTTCTTTAAGCTTTTCCGGCAATGTTCCCTGGCCAAAACCATGGTATTCTCCAGGCATAATGGGACCGTTTGCCTTTATACCATTTATGGAATGTTATCACGGTATTGTAAGTATGGATCATACTATTAAGGGTGAACTGGAAATAAATGGAGTCAGCATTAATTTCAACAACGGAAGAGGATATATGGAAAAAGACTGGGGCCGTTCTTTTCCTTCTGCTTATTTCTGGACGCAATCCAATCATTTCAGCGAAGCTGGCATCTCTTTAAAATGTTCTGTAGCAAAAATTCCATGGGTAAGAAATTCATTTGTTGGATTTATTGCAGGAGTGTGGTTAAAGGATAGATTAATTCGTTTTACTACTTACAATCAATCCAAACTGCGTAAATCGTTTACCAATGAAAAAGAGGTGGAGGTTGTTTTAGAAAACAAAAATTACCTGCTGGAAATATTAGCACACAGAAACGCTGCTACACAATTAGCTTCTCCTATAAACGGTTTTATGAATGGCCGCATTGAAGAAAGCATGACCTCTTCGATTGCTGTAATGTTAACCGATAAGAAAAACAAAAAAATACTATTAAGCGACACGGGTAATAATGCAGGGCTGGAAGTGGCGGGCAATATTCAGGAAATTATGGTTTAGACTTTTTCTTCTTTGGTTTTACCAATTCATAAGAATCATCAATCCATTCTTTTAATTGCTTTGTATCTGCCGTTCCGTCCACAATTATTGTATTCCAATGTTTCTTGTTCATGTGGTATCCCGGAAGCACACAAGAAAACTGTTCCCTTAGTTCAATTGCTTTATCGGGATCGCATTTCACATTAAAACGAAAATCAGCTCCATCAAGCCCGGTTAACAAAAAAATTTTATCCTCCACTTTCATAACAAGAGTGTCCAGCCCAAAAGGAAATCCTTCCTCCACATTTGGTTTTGACAAGCAATATTCCCGTAGAGTTTCTATATTCAAGATTATCCAATTACAGCAGTTGCTTCAATCTCAATCAAATATTCAGGCGCAATCAATCCTTTTACTTCTATCATGCTGGTGCAAGGTCTGTTCTCCTTAAAAAAATCGCCGTGAGCTTTTCCATATTCCTCCCAGCGTTTAATATCTGTAACAAACATTCTTGTCCGCACCACATCTTTTAATGATGCACCTGCTTTATGCAAAACCCTTTCAATTTTTTCAATAATGAACTTTGTCTGTGCATACGCATCATCCTTTCCGACGAGCAAACTGTTTTCATCTACGGCAACAGTTCCGGTTACTTCAATCGTATTCCCGATTTTAACTGCACGGCTATAGCCCACAATTTCTTCCCATTTGGCACCTGATGAATAATTTATTCTTTCCATTAAGCTAAGAGTTTAAAAGAGGAAAGGAGGAAAAAGAGAAAACTCCTACCCAAATTTATTTTACCAAAAATATAAAGACATTTAAAACACAAAGTAAATATTTGAAATAAAAACTATTCTCCTTATCTCTTTTCCACTCCTTTAAGCTCTTAGCTTTTAATTTCAATATTCTCTTCTTTTATCAACTGCTCACCATTCATCCTTAATAATATTTGTGCCACAGTCACCACATCTTTTTGGCAATAGGTAACGATGCGTTCCAGGTTTTTTTCTTTCCAGTATACTTCCCACACCATACTGCCATCTATATCATCTTTCGGCGTAGGCACTCCCAATGTATGTGCTAATAAATTCAGCGAAGTAAAACTTTTAAAATCACCAAACTTCCAAAGCTCTAATGTGTCGTAATGATTTACTTCCCATGGCTTCTTTCCTGAAATATTCAGTAAAGAGGGAATTGCCAGTCCGTGAATGATCATTCTCCGGCATAAATAAGGAAAATCAAATTCCTTTCCATTGTGAGCACAAAGAAATTTTGGTTCTCCTGTTGCCCATTTGTTTAGCATATCAATAAACTCCACCAATAGTTTCTTTTCATCATCTCCATAAAAACTTTTCAATATTATTTTCCGCTGTTCGCCATTGCCTTGTATTACTCCACAACTGACACACACAATTTTTCCAAACTCAGCATAAATGCCGGCACGGGGATACAATGTTTCATTCGTTTGTCCTTCGTGGTACTTTACCAGCGAAGTAGATTTTGTGTCCCACAGTTTTTTCCAGTCATCCGGCAAATCTGTGTAAGTTGGGGATTGTGGTACTGTTTCTATATCCAGAAACAAAATATTGAGTAGGGGTAAAGTGGCCATAAATTATTTTCTTCCTTAAAAATAGAAAACCCCGGACAAACCGGGGCTACTACTTTCAGGTATTTTTTTGAAAAATTAGAGATATTTTTCTCCCATATTGCGTTTTACCTCTGCTACATAGTCTTTTATCTCCTGTTCCTTATCTTTTTTGCATATTAATAATACATCTTTCGTGTCAACAACAATAAACTCGTCAAGGCCTTGCAACAAAACAAGCTTATTGTCCGGCACATGCACAATGCAGTTTTTTGCATCTACAGTCATTACTTTTTTTCCTACTACAGCATTGCCAAAATAATCTTTCTCTTTATTCTCCCATGCACTATTCCATGTTCCTAAATCACTCCAACCGAATGAAGCTGGAATCAGGTAAACATTATCGGCCTTTTCCATTACGCCAAAATCAATAGAAATATTGGTGCACTGCGGATAAATTTCTTCCACCGCTTCTTTTTCCTGCGGTGTATTGAACCTATCTTTTTCAGCAGCAAAAACATCGTAAATTTCTGGAAGGTGTTTTTCTAATGCTGCCAATATGTTTTTTACTTTCCAGATAAAGATGCCTGCATTCCATAAAAAATCACCGCTGGTAATAAATGTTTTTGCCAACTCAAGATTAGGTTTTTCTGTAAATGTTTTTACTTTGAAAATATCGGGTGCCGCTGCTTTTGTATCATGCTGAATATAACCATAACCGGTATTCGGATAAGTTGGCTTGATACCAATCGTAACCAATGCATTAACACTCTCTACAAAACTCAATGCCTTATTTGCTGTTTTAATAAATTCATCTGTTTCCAGCACCAGGTTGTCCGCAGGTGCTGCTACCATTACTGCTTTAGGGTCTTTATTCAATAATTTGAAAGCAATATATGCAATGCATGGTGCGGTGCTTTTTCTGGAAGGCTCTGCAATTATATTTTCTGCCGGAAAACCAGGAAGCTGTTTTTTTACAATCTCCACATACTCCTGCGCCGTTACGATGTAAATGTTTTCAGCAGGAACCAATTTGTTGTATCGTTGATACGTCTGTTGTATCAGCGTTTTACCAGTGCCAAGTATATCTAAAAATTGCTTGGGAAGATCCGTTCTGCTCATCGGCCAAAAACGGCTGCCAATCCCCCCGGCCATTATTGCTACGTAGTGATGTTTGTTCATGCCCCTAAATCCCCTACAGGGGACTTCATTTTTACTAATGTTAAAAATTCATTATTCATTTCCACAGTATTGCAAAAGCTATATTATTCCTTCCCTTATAAGATCATGCAAATGTAAAATACCTTCATAATTTCCATTTGCTGTTACAGCCAATTGTGTTATTTCCTCTTTGCGAAGCAGGTTCAATGCATCAACCGCCAGCTTACCCGGTTCAATCGTTTTTGGATTGGCTGTCATTATATCGCCTGCCTTTATCGAATCAATCGCTGTATTTTTCTCCAGCATTCTCCGCAAATCGCCATCGGTAATTATTCCTACTAATTTATTATCAGCATCAACTACCGCTGTAATTCCTAATCTTTTTTGTGTCATCTCTACAATCACTTCTTTTAAAGATTGTGTTGGCAACACCTTCGGCTTTTCATTGTTACTAATCAGGTCCGCAACTTTCAGGTACAATTTTTTTCCCAGCAATCCACCCGGATGAAACTTTGCAAAATCATCGCTTTGAAATCCTTTTAGTTCCATCAGGCAAACAGACAATGCATCGCCCATTACCAACTGGGCAGTTGTACTGGTCGTTGGTGCCAGATTATTCGGACAGGCCTCCTGTTCTACAGTGGTGTTTAAAATAATCGTTGAATTCTTTACCAGGTATGATTGAAGATTTCCAACCATGCCAATTATTATATTCCCGAAATTCTTAATCAAGGGAACCAATGCCTTTATCTCCGGGCTTTCGCCGCTTTTGCTGATAATCAAAACTATGTCTTCTTTCATCACCATACCCAAATCTCCATGAATGGCATCTGCAGCATGCATAAAAATAGAAGGAGTTCCGGTTGAGTTCAGCGTAGCCACAATCTTTTGGGCAATCACCGCACTCTTTCCAATACCGCTAACCACCAACCTGCCTTTGCTACCTGCAATCGTCTTTACTGCCTTTTCAAAATCATCGTTGATAAAAGCAGTTAGCCCTGTTACAGACTTTGCTTCTAACTCTATGGTTCTGAGTGCTACTTGTTTAATAGAATCAGGCATGCTTTAAATTGCAACGGTAAATATAAAAATACTAATGGCGGCAAATTTAGATGTTTTGGCATGAAGTAGTTGTTATGTAATCGTTCCAGTTCAGTTTTAGCTTTTTATAAGTTTTGTCCGATTGAAATGTTCGTAATACCGATTGTGCATCCGTAACCTTGCCTACCGGCATGCAGGTAATCCAATTAGATTGGCCTTAACGGCTGCTACATCGGCATTATACCAGAAAAATTGGGCTAATTGATAAGTACAAATGGTATAAATTCGCAAACTCCTGAAAATCCTCCTATCCGTGTGGACACATCTTTTGCATCAAAAAATAGCACACGGATGACACACGATAGGAAAATCCTCGGGATGGGCTATAAGACTGGAGAAGAAGTTGTAAGCCCCTGTTTCTGCGGGGTCTTGATTAGTTTAGATGCTAACCACTGCACCCCGGCCATTAAGACAGCAGAAACACTTATTTATCTGATAAAATTCAACCTGTGCAAAAAATTAACTTGCACATACTCCCGTAGTCGGGCAAAAAGAGGTATCTTAAATGAATATGCATTTATGAAGAATGCATTAGGAAATAAAAGAAAAATGGCAACATCAACAGTAAAGAAGCCTGCAGCAAAGAAAGCGAAGGCAAGTGAAGGAAAAACTACAAAAGCTAAATCAACTACTACAGGTAAAAAAAGATTTGATCTCCACAAATCACTTCAGGAGTATTTTGGTTTCAACAAATTTATAGGCACTCAGGAAAAAGCAATTGAATCCTTACTGGCCGGACATGATACATTTATCATAATGCCAACAGGCGGTGGCAAAAGCCTTTGTTACCAGCTACCTGCTATGATAAGTGAAGGCGTTGCGCTAATCGTTTCTCCTTTAATAGCCTTGATGAAAAACCAGGTAGATCTTGTTCGTGGATATAGCAGCAACGACAATGTGGCTCACTTTCTAAACTCTACGCTTAATAAAAAAGAAATAAAAGAAGTACATGATGATTTGCTTTCCGGCAAAACAAAAATGCTCTACGTGGCGCCAGAAACAATGACCAGGCAGGACAATATCGAATTCTTTGCCAAACTTAAAATATCATTCTTTGCTGTAGATGAAGCACACTGTATTTCAGAATGGGGACATGATTTTCGTCCTGAATATAGAAGGCTGAGAGAAATGATGATTCAGATAAATCCTGATGCGCCGGTAATTGCATTAACAGCTACAGCCACTCCCAAGGTGCAGAGTGATATTGTAAAGAATCTTGATCTGCGCAAGCCCAATATTTTTATATCGTCTTTCAACCGGGCCAATCTTTACTACGAAGTATTGCCAAAAATAAAAAAGACACAGGTTGATGAAAACATTGTCCGCTTTGTAAAAAGTATGGGCAAGAAAAGTGGTATCATTTATACACTTAACAGAAAAACAACGGAAGAGCTGGCTGATATATTAATGGCAAATGGTATTAAAGCCGTTGCTTATCATGCTGGTTTGGACAGTAAGTTAAGATCGCAACGGCAGGATTTATTTCTGGGAGAAGATGTACAGGTTATCTGCGCCACCATTGCATTCGGAATGGGAATTGACAAACCGGATATCCGTTTTGTGATCCATTATAATATTCCAAAATCAATTGAGAATTACTACCAGGAAACCGGCCGTGCCGGAAGAGATGGGTTGGAAGGAAAATGTGTTCTATACTATTCGCATAAAGATGTAAGCAAACTGGAACACCTGATGCGGGACAAACCACTTAGTGAAAGAGAAGTGGGAGCACAGCTAATTAATGAAACAGTTGCTTTTGCAGAAACAGGTGTTTGCCGCCGCAAATTATTGATGAGCTATTTCGGAGAGGATTATGAAAATGAAAATTGCGGACAGTGCGATAACTGTAAACATCCGAAAGAAAGAATAGAAGCGAAAGAAGAAGTGATCCTCGTACTAAAAGCAATCAAGCAACTGGACGAACGTTTTGCAACAGATTATGTGGTTAAAATAATCAGTGGAAAACTTACACCGCAAATACAAATGTTCCGCCATGATGTGTTGAAATGTTTTGCCAGTGGAAACGATAAAGACAATCATTTCTGGAACTCATTAATCCGTCAAATGATTTTGGAAGGAATGTTGAGAAAAGATATAGAAGAATATGGTGTATTGAAGTTCTCAAAGAATGCAGAGTCTTTTTTGAAAAAGCCAAAGTCATTCAAGATTGTTCTCAATAAATTGTATGATAATGCAAATGCGGATGATGAAGAAGGAACAGAGACAACAACCGGCGCTGCTGTAGATGAGCAATTAATGAAGATGCTAATGGAGCTTCGTCAGAAAGAAGCAAAGAAAAAAAATCTGCCCCCGTTTGTCATCTTCCTGGAAACCTCGTTGCAGGATATGGCCACTTTCTATCCCATTACTATGGAAGGATTGGAAAAATGCCAGGGTGTAAGCAAGGGAAAGTCGATTAAATACGGCAAACCTTTTGTGGAACTTATAAAACAATATGTAGAAGATAATAATATTGAGCGGCCGGATGATTTTGTGATGAAAAGTGTAATGAACAGGAGTGGTAGCAAGGTTTACATTATTCAGAACACCGATAAGAAAGTTTCATTGGAAACCATTTCAAAAAATAAGGGTTGGCGCATGGAGGAAATGCTGGAAGAAATGGAAACCATTGCCGCCAGCGGCACCAAACTGAACCTTGACTATGCAATTGATGAAATGCTGGACGAAGACGATCAGGATGAAATAATAGAATATTTTAAGAGCTGCGAAACTTCGTCATTGCAAGTGGCCCAGGATGAATTGTCGGAATATAATTTCAGTTGGGAGCAGCTAAAGATCATGCGGATCAAGTTTTTAAGCGAATATGGCATGTAAGAGGTAGAAATCCCAAATTGGAAATAACAAATTCCATTGGGAAACCGTTCTTTCTCTTCGGTATTTAAGCAAATCCATATATATTTGCAACCCGGCTGAAATTTGGGATTTATATTTTAAGAATTTTAGTCAGTTGGTGCGGTAGCTCAGTCGGTAGAGCAAAGGACTGAAAATCCTTGTGTCGGCGGTTCGATCCCGCCCCACACCACTTAAGACCTCAACAGAAATGTTGAGGTTTTTTGTTTAAAAAACCGTTTATATGTCAAACCAATATCACTCAGCTTCTATTTTAATAAATACAGTTCTTATAAACTCTTTTTCGAAGCGATCAATTTGTGTTTTAATACTTCCTAAAAGGAAGTAATCAATTTTTTTAGATTGTAATTCTCTCAATTCTGATGCGGTAATTATATGTTTTATGGCTATCTGATGTTTTCCTCCTGAAAGAAAAATATTAGAGAGCTCTTCATCAAGTTCTATACTGGCATTATCCTCAAAAACAATAGAGCCGCCCTTTTGCATAAAGTAATCCAGAGCGACTAAGTTTATTATAGCATACAGTCCAACTTCTATTTGAGGCTCATCCTTTGCAGCAGTATCGATGGAATAAGTTTTTTTTAATATCATTGGAACCCGAGATGGATTTCTCTTATCGATAAAAGTTACGGTTTTGAGCTTACTAATTTTATCAATTGAACTGGTAAAGTCTTGGCCATTTGAGAAAAAGAAAATAAGACAGAATGTAATAAATAAGAAATGGTTCTTTTTAGTTTTACTCATTTTAATATTATTAATCTTTGGTTAATTTAACCGCCGCCACAACTTTCGCATTATTTTTTATCAAAGCAATATTAGCTTCAAGGCTTTCGACTTTAGTAGGCCGAATCCTGTATTTGTAATAAAAAGAAAATTACATTTTTTCTGGTCATTTTTTTTCTTTCGTTGCATTGAATGCTTGTTGAATATGCACTTCCATTTCAGTTGCAGCTATTTCATATTCTGACGGAACAGGATTAGTAATAAACACAGAAGCTCTCAATGCTATATTCCATTTGACACTAACTGAGTAATAAAATCCACAGGTTCTGCCATGTATTTAAATTTGTTATTAAATAGCTGGTTATCATTTAGTAATATTTTGGCACGGTTTTCACAATTATTGGGAGAATCAAACCACAATCAACATGAAAAATTGGTTAAGTAAAAAAATCACCCTTTTGCTATTTGGAATTATTTCAACAATTTATTTGTTTGCCCAAGATGATAAAAAAGTAGATGTAGACATTAGTCTTAATAAAGACAATGCCAGCAACTGGTATCAACAACCGTGGGTGTGGATAGTGGGAGGAGCTGTATTTATTCTTCTTTTAGTGGCAATGCTCAGAGGTAGTGGCAAGAAAGAATAGAACCTTGAAAAAAGATTAAAGAGAGAGACGTTTTTCATAAAGAAGAACGTCTTTTTTCTTTTCAGTTCTATTCTTCTTTCTTCCTCACCACCATAAACCAGTCATTCTCTAATAAACGATAGGCGTAATCATAACAGTAATGATAGGTATTACCGTTTTTGGCAATGAGTATTTCTGTGAAGTATTTAAAATTAAACCCAAGTTGTAATAACTTATCCCGGTTAATTCTCGCTGTTTCTTCTGTATCAGGCAAAACCGATTCAAGGATTTTCCTGTTCTTAAGCAATGTATTATTGATATTCCTCACCAGGTTACTGTGATTTCCTTTTGCTTTTTGCTGGTTATTATAATTATTCCGGCAATAATCATCACAAAATTTTTTATCAATACGACCTTTTAGTGATTTGCCGCAGGCGAGGCATTTTTTGGTGTCAGATTCAGTCATAGCAAGGGTTTCAGGACATGAATATACGAAATATTATCCGTGTGCAAACGTTTCTACACGTTTAGCTTCGGGAAGAAACGCTTAATCTCCGGCTATCGCATCTCCGCCATATCATCTTTGTGTTGTCAATCGGTAATCACATATCCGGTTGGTTGAAATAAATTAAAAAACCGCTTCCGCAACACCGTAAAGGAACGGAGGCACAAAACAAAACATCATGTACGCATTAAAAAACAAAGTTCAATTGATTGGCAACCTGGGCAACACACCAGAAGTAAAAACATTTGAAAGCGGTAAAAAAGTAGCCAATTTCCGCATGGCCACCAGCGAAGTGTATCGCAACGCCAAAGGTGAAAAAGTAAAAGAAACACAATGGCACAACCTGGTCATGTGGGGCAAGCTGGCAGAAATTGCCGAGAAGTATTTAACTGTAGGTAAAGAAGTAGCCATCGAAGGCAAACTGGTAAACCGCCAGTATGATGATAAGGATGGCAACAAAAAATTCTTTACCGAAATACAGGTAAGTGAATTGCTGATGCTTGGTGGCAACCCAGTGGAAGCATAATTTTTTTAGCCACAGATGAACACAAATTAACGCAGATTGATGGTTTATTTTGTTTGTCTGTGGCTAATTTTTAAACCAATCAACAAAGCTTATGGAAAATTTTCCTTTCAAAGAAGAAACCTATCAGATTATTGGTATTTGCATGGAGGTACAAAAAACGTTAGGCTTTGGTTTTTCTGAGGCCGTTTATAAAGATGCTATGCAAATGGAGTTTTTTGATAACAATATTTTGAATACTAAAGAAACAGAACTGAAGGTTTGTTACAAAGGGCAAATACTAAAACATAAATTCTTTGCTGATTTTATTTGCTATGATAATATCATTGTCGAAGTTAAGTCTTGCGATAAAGGCATTACCGATGATTACATTGCCCAAATATTAAACTATTTAAGGGTCTCGGGTAATGCTGTTGGATTGATCATTAATTTTGGAAAGAGACGTTTGGAATATAAACGACTAATTTCATCGCAGCTTGTTAACCAATATTAATATCTGTGTTTATTTGTGTTCATCTGTGGCTAAACTAAATCTAACCTGTGGCAACCTTCACTCCCGATACCGATAATAAAATGTTTCAACTCGCTATCCAGCTAGTCAATCAGAGCAACCGAAACATCTTTCTCACCGGCAAAGCCGGTACCGGCAAAACAACCTTTCTCAAATACATCCGTGAGCACTGCCCCAAGCAAATGGCAGTTGTGGCACCTACAGGTGTAGCAGCCATCAATGCAGGTGGCGTTACCATTCATTCTTTTTTTCAATTACCCTTAGAGCCATTCTTTCCCGAACTCAATACCCGACATCACTTAATCAGTCGTTTACGCTTCAACAGTGAAAAGAAAAAGATATTACAGGAATTAGAAATACTGGTAATAGATGAGATAAGCATGGTACGTTGCGATATACTCGATGCCATCGATACAGTGTTGCGTCATGTGCGGCAACGCAATGAAAAATTCGGCGGCGTACAGCTTTTATTTATTGGCGACATGTTACAGTTGCCTCCCGTTATCAAAGACCAAGAGTGGGGTCAGTTAGCTGAATATTACAGCGGTCATTATTTTTTTGACAGTCTTGTATTAAAAGAAGAACCTCCCGTCTATATCGAGTTCAATAAAATATACCGACAAAGCGATGAACGGTTTATCAATGTACTCAACCAGGTTCGTAACAATGAACTGGATGAAGACGGCATGGCAATTTTAGAAAGCCGTTATCAGCCAGCCTTCCGCCGGAATAAAAAAGACGGTTACATCATTCTTACTACGCATAATAACAAAGCCAAAAGTATTAATATTGAAGAGCTGGCCGATATTAATAATAAAATATTCACTTACCAGGCAGAAGTGGTGGATGAGTTTTCAGACAGGGCCTTTCCTGCTGATGAGTTGTTACAATTAAAAGAAGGTGCACAGGTCATGTTCATCCGCAACGATACGGCTGAAAAAGGAAAACGGTTCTTTAATGGTAAAATTGGAATTGTGTCCCAATTGGAAGAAGATAAAATATTTGTGCAGTGTGAAGATGAGCCGTACGAAATAGAAGTACAAAAAGAGAAATGGGAAAACATTCGCTACACATTAAATAAAACAACCCGCAAGCTTGATTCCGATGTATTGGGTTCGTTCACACAATTTCCTTTAAGACTAGCATGGGCTATCACTATTCATAAAAGCCAGGGATTAACTTTTGAAAAAGCAATTATAGATGCAGGCGAAGCCTTTGCAGCAGGACAAGTGTATGTTGCATTAAGCCGCTGCACCAATCTGGAAGGAATGGTTTTGCAAAGCCGTGTACAGCAAAGCAGGCTTTTTAGCGATAGAAGAATTGTTGAGTTTTCGCAACGCAGTGCCACAAGCGGACAACTGGAACAGGAATTGGCCATTGCCAAAAAACATTACCAGCAGGCAATGCTGATGTCAACCTTTGATTTTACATTGCCAATTGCCACGACTAAAGAATTAATGCATTACCTCGTAGAGCATTCCACATCTTTTAATGCAGAAGCTATTACTTGGACTGAAAAATTATTTGCAAAACTGGATGTGCAACAGGAAACAGCAACTAAATTTCAGGCGCAGCTGCTATGGCTATTCCAGCAGGAGGAATCACCAGAAGAAAACAAACCGTTGCAGGAAAGAATAATCGCAGCGGCTAATTATTTTATCACAGAGTTGAACTCGTTGATACAATACATTACCCAATCTCCGGCTGTTACCGATAGCCGCCTGAATGCAAAAGAATACAACGAGGGCTTGCGGGAGGTATTTGCACGGCTCTCCATAAAAAAATTTATGCTCGAAGGCTTCAGCAATCGCATCGATATGGAAGCCTTTCATCGCCGTAAGCAAAAATTTGTATTACCCTCCTTTACCGTTAATGCCTATGCCGGTGCTGCGCAAAAAAGAGCAGATACAGCACACCCTGTTTTACATCAGCAATTAAGAAAATTGAGAGAAACGATTTGTGCAAAGAAAGATTTACCAATCTATATTGTTGCAGGCACCAATACGATTGATGAAATGGCCCGTTATCTGCCACAGTCATTATCCGAACTAAAAAAGATCAGCGGTTTTGGCGATGTAAAGATTGAACAATACGGTCAGCAGTTTTTGGATGTGATAT
>JBBSJN010000035.1:0-18819 GCA_038257235.1 Chitinophagales bacterium | reverse complement strand
GAACGTAATCAGCTATACTTATGTACCGCAATTCTCCGAATTTCATATGATGAAACCAGTACAGGTAAACAAACAAAAGAAAAAGAATTTATGTGGTTATGTGATGTTGTTCAAAAGAACAGCTGAAGCTGCAGTTGGATCTGTTGCTACTGCTACTACAAAGAATACGGTAGAATAATTTCAATAATACATATTCATACTTTTTACCTTGTTGGAGTCATTCCCATCGGGGCGATATATGAAGTTTTTAATAACATAAATATTGATCTCTCTACCAATATTCCAGCTCTACGATCCTTGAAAACACAAAAATCAAATAACAGAACAAGTTAGTACTATTCAATTCTAGTCAAAAAGAGAATGGCTTTTTTCAGTAAACGAAATCCATCATATCCTTGTCACAAATTCCCTTTAGAAATCTATTGCGAAATTTGATGCCATGAAAATATACAGTCAGGCTCAACATTGTATTTTTAATACTGAGCCGATATAAGACTTCCAAAAATAGTAGGGAATTTTTAATCCACTTAACCAATCAAGTCTGTAATAACTATTCAACTATTGATTCAGCGAAACTCTTACCTGTAAACCGGCTCTTGTATTAGTAATCGGGAAGGCATTACTTATCTTTGGAATGCTTCTGTTCTGCTCAAAGTAAAGCTTCATACTTACCCTGTTGTTAACTATATAATCAATGGATGGAGCAATACGGATTACTTTTTGTCCTGCAGTACCAAACGATGTTCCCTGATCCAACTTGGTGTTTGATGTAGCATCATCCCGCAAGCTGAAATCCATACGGAAGGTTACATCATTATCCAGTTTCATTTTTCCAATCTTCTTAATTAAAGGCATTCCTTTTTTACGCCAGTTAAATCCGAAGGTTACTTCCGTACTGCGGTTTTCAGCTAACTGGTAATCAACCAAACTCATACTAAGCTGACGGCTCTTTCTGAATTCAATTCTTGTTGTTAACTGGTTGGTGAACGTCATATCAATTTCAATCAACGGATCAAATGCTTCCTGGATAGTGATATTCGGAACAAGGAAATAAGGAATATAGTTACCCGTCAATGTATCACGGAAGGAAGGATAACTGATACGCAGCGGATCGGCAAAGAGCAATGCAGTGTTGAAGCTGTTCATACTAAATGTACTATGATAGCCATGTCGTATCGTTACATTGGTGAATAATTTATCCAATCCTTTTAACCTTGATAATCCTGTGTAAGTAACTGTCCAGTTTGGTTTTGGAATGATGCCTGAGAACGGATTGGATCGAAGATTAGGGTTCCTGTTTTTAATGAGGTTGATTGTATTAGGATCTTTATCAGAGTAAGCTGCCATGAATGCGGGAATAACCACATCCTGTGCATACCTGCCGTATCCAAGGAAATACTTTGGATCGTTTGGATCTAATGTACCATTCTGGTAGCCATTTAAGTCAGCTAAGCGTTTTGAAAGAATTGCCCTGTTGTCCTGGAATATTTTGAACGTTTCCGAAATCTGGTTGGGATCAAACTTTTTAAACAGGGTTTGATATGAAATATAACTGACATTAAAGCTTCCTAATGCATAAGGGTTTAGCCTTGTAAGATTCCCATTGCCAAGTGTATCTTTATAAAGTTCTGAATACTGCTTATCATAGGTTTTATCCAGGTTGATATCAATATTAAAATCCCTGAATGGACTTACCTGCGCCGTAATGTTCAACCGCTGGTTATACCGCTGCTGTATCATTGCAGAAACCAATGTATCAGTTGATAATAAACCCTTGGCCCCAAACCGGTTGATCCAGCTGGTATCGGGCTGATAGCCGAAAATATAGCCGAAGCCTGGTTGTCCACTCTTAAGATTGTAACCTAATACCTGTGTGCTATCCATATAGCCGGGCAACATAGTACCAAAATCTTCGGTGTACTGTATGCCCACTCTTTTTAATGAAGTTGCCAATTGCAATAAGAACCGTGGCAGTTTGGCTATCTCCGGTAATGGCCTGTTTGGATCTTTCTTCTCCCTAACTTTTTTCTCTTTTTTCTTCTTCCCTTTACCATCGGCCACCTTCGTGGTATCCTGCGGGTTCTGCTGTCCGGGAACTATTTGTTGTTGATCCTTTTGCACACCACTATCATTTTTACTGCTGTTCTTTTTCTCATCTTTTTTCTCCTTCTTCGATTTCTTATCATCATTAGCATCTTGACCAGATAAGCCTTTCGGCGGAGGCGGTGGCTTTGGAGCATTGGTATTAACAGCTCTGAGGAAACGCCACTTATTATACAACTCTTCAAACTTCAACTCACCATTGATGGTTCTTGTTTGTGTATTTGATAAAACATTTCCTAAATCAATTTCGGGTGTTCTTGCCAGCAAAGAACCTGCCAGCCAGTTGTATTTGGTATTATAGCTTGCTCTCAGCGTTGTCCAGTTTAGCAATGGAATTTTTTGTGTTGGCACATTGTAAGCTATCGTTACTTCCTGGCGATAATTTGTATTCCTGCCTCCCTTCAATAAATTGGTGCGAATTGAATCCTTTTTTGTTTTTGTATCAATTCTGCCAAACGGCTCATCAATTCTTGCATTGTTCACCGCATTAAAATCGATGGAAATAGATTTGGTTAAATTCCATTGTAATATATAAAAGCGGTCGAAAGTAAAATACTTGTTATATGTTTCCGGAATTTTGTAAGGACCGCCACCAACATTTCTCGGCCGCACCGCACCAAACTGGCGGAACACATCAGCCTTAAATGATATCTGAGAAGGTGTATAATTAAAATTAATATCCCTGATCAATGTTAGCCATGGCGATTTTGATTTGATCATGTTTCTGAAAGGCTCAAAGGGTTTTGATTGCGGTGCATACGTATAACCAACAGCTCCTCTTGTTCTTCGCATTTCATCTTTTTCGATCAGCGGATTATGACTTAATATCTGTATATAAGAATAATTGAAATCAAAATTGGTAACACTCCACAATTTTGGCCGATTGCCATCCGTTTTCAGTTTTCTTGCATTGGTAATATTAAATGTTTTGATGGTAGTGATATCTATAGCCTGATCCCTGATGGAATCTTTATCTTTTCCGTTTGTTACATCTTTTAATTTTTCTTTGAGGTTTAAATCAAGATCATAGGGATCATACTCCGGTGTGCTGCTGCGATGGCTGATACCCATATAAACTGGCAATTGCAAACCAAGTCTTTTTGGCAACAGCTTAGATGCTTCTATAGTTGCAGCAGCATCAACCGTATACACATCTTCACGACTTCTTTCGTTTACTCGTTGCTCCAATGTTCCAAATCCATTTGATCTTGCAGTAGCAGATAATGAAATGCTACCCAAATCTGCCAGGCGAATATCTGCTCTTGCCAATGCAGCCCACCCACCTTTTTCATCAAGATTGGAAAGACGCAGTTCATTAAACCAGACTTCTGTACAGATTGTTTCCTGTTTAATATTTTCAACACCCAGCAACATACCTCTTACTTCTCCCAGGTTTGGATTTCCTAACATGGCATAGGTTCTTCCATCAGCGGTTGTTTCACTATAATATATTGATGGAGATGCACCACTCCTGTTTCTCTTCGATTTTAACTGCGTCAATATTTCTAAATCAAAATCAAGATAGTTTTCCTTTGGCCATATCAATGCAGAGTCAGAAGCACCAAACTGTGTAATCTTTAATGGAATCTTTACTTCATAATAATTACCTGCAAAATCATTTCCTATTCTTACCACGGCCTGCATATCGCCTTCTACTATCGGCTGTTGATTTTTAACTGACTCGGCATGAATAAACATGGATAGTTTTCCATACTGCCGCATATCAAGATTCATTGTCTTAAACACACCTCTTGCTTCCTTTTGAGGCAGGCCGCAAATCTGTACACTTAATGATTGTTCATTCAGGAATAATGCTACATTATTATTACTTAATTGTTGTTGCCTTTCAATCCCAGGAGGTATTCTGTAAACAATCGGATCTCTCTGATCATTTTCTTCCACATTCACAGCTAATGTATTTACTGTGGTTGGATCGTTTGTTGGCAGGTTTACATAGTTGCCTGTTGTATCAATCTGGAATTGATATTTTCTCCATTGGTTACGTACCAGTTCCAATTTACCAAAACGCATTACAACGGAATCATCAAAATTGGTTGCGAACATCCGCATAAAACGGATGGATTTGAAATCAGGTATGTTACCAATTTTCTGATCGTATTGTTTGATAGGAATACGGAACAAATACCAACGTTCAGTTCTTGAAGATCCATCTGCCAGTGTTACTACAGGTGTTCTTACATCTGTTATATAATTACTACCAGTAACCATGTTAGGTTTTATATCCACTTTATACTGGAAGTACTCTTCCACTTCATTCATGGTATTATCCCTGTTCAGTTCTTCAGCGTCAGGATATTGGGTAAAGGCATTTACAAACTGTGTGCTATTATCTGCAATAGGTGAGTTACCATGCGGATTATTGATATTCTTATATCTTTCTAAAATACCTGCTGGTGTAGCACCATCAAAAGAAGCATCACGGTATGGCTTAAAGTTATCTGCCGCCGGGTCATTAATAGCTCGTTGGTACACTAAAGAACCCGGGCCAAAGTTTGTTTGAAGGTTATTTAAATAAGGAGCAAACTTTCTCAGCTCATCCACATCCTGCAAACCATCATAACCAACATCCTGGAATTGACGATCAGTTGGCTCAATACTGAATGCATTGGTTACCTGCAAAGGGTTAGCAGGAACTTGTCCCCACACTGTATTGGAATCTATTGCAGCATTATTAGTAGGCGTTCGCAATCCATTTTCATACCCTCTTTTTCCATCTCTCAAAATATCTTCTGAAATATTGCCCAGGTTAAAATAAAGCTGGCCTCCATTTGGATTTGCAGTGTTGGTAATAAAAGGATCTTGCATCCAGAATTCAATAAACTCAATATTATTTGTTTCAAAATCTGTCTGGTCAATATTCCGCATTAAACCACCCCAAGACTGTTTTGGATTTACTAATTTTCCATTTGCATTGATCCGGCCGTTTCTGTCTTCAAAATTATAAGGACCTCTATCTTTTGGATAATACGCCAGATCAAATGTGGTGAGTAAGCCTTCGCCAAACTGTGTACTCCTCTTTGGAAAAATTTCTTTTAATAGAACTTGCCTTGTTTCAGGCTTCGATAATTCTGCCAGATTATTACGAAGTGGGTTATTCGAACTTCTTCTTTCCTGTAAAACGGGTTCAATATTGTACCATGCTAATTTTGCTCTGTTAAAGCCACTGCTTAAATCATTAATAAGACCTGACTCTGGGAATAAACCATTGTTTTGCGGAATAGAAGCTAACGTCCAGCTTATTAGTGGGAAACGTAAATCAATATTAGCTCTTGTCCCTTCAAAGTCATCAATATAAACCTGTCCGCTTCTGTCTGTTCCGCCGTCATTGTTGGTACCGTTTATTTGTTTTGGATGACCAGGTTGTAATATTGCTGCTTCCGCATAAGTTGTTATTGAAGACATTTCTTTGGTAGAATAAAACGGCAACTTATCTAACCATTTACTCAGTCGTGGAATATTGTTTCGATAATCTATGTCGAAGCCATACATGGTATTCTTAATCGGGTCTTCGCCATAAGATTGTTTGATAAAGAATGGCCTTTCGCCTAAGCGAACAATCGTACCACCTATAGAAAGTTTTCTATTAGCAATATAATCCAACCGCAGGCCAAGAAAATTCTTTTGCTGAAAGCCAAAAGCAGAATTGTTTTCATAAGCGATATTGACAGGCACACCGGAATTTAAGATGGCCGCATTGGTAACTCTTAATGTTCCCAGATCGTAATTTATTTCGTAGTCAACATTTTCTTGTAATATTTGTCCGCTTGCTGTTACTGTTACACTTCCTCTTGGAATATTATATCCTAATTGGTATTCGCCGGATGCCTGGTTATTATTTCCGGTAAGTCCGTTGCCAAATCCCGGCGCAACACCTGATGATTTTGAACGGCCTACCAGTTTATACCTGTTCAGGTTAGCATAGGTTTGTGCTATTGCTTTAATCGTATCATACAAAGGATAAAAAAGATACTTATCTCTTAATGCCTGTGTGGCATAAACGTAATCAAGATCATGACCAAATGGTTCGAGTACTGGGAATATGATTCTGCTTTGTGCAGAGATCACCGTAAAGCCTTCAATAAAGTCAAATACTCCATCCGGTTGAGGATCATTTTGATTATTAAGTCTGTCAAGATTTGTCAACGACAATATAGGTTGCCCCTGATAAGTTGCAATTACATCTGCCGGTGGTAAATATCTTTTTTCACCAAGACTTGGCTCTTCATACGTAAGATCCAATCTGAAATCCTGCCTTTCCAACTGACCATAACCGACCGAATAAACATTCTTCATCATCAGATCCCAGATAGGAAGATTGGTACGTTGTGATGTTGCTTTTAATAATTTCAGGAATAAAACTCTTTGTGAAGCACCTGTTGTATCCGGTGGTACATCCTGCGAAAATTCTCCCACCTGAAACACACGGCCATTGTAAGTATATTGATAAGCCACACCCAACACTTCGTCAGGCTGCAAAGGTTGATTCAAAGAAAGAAAACCAATCTGCGGGTTAAAATAATAATCGGTTGATTGAAGTTTGCGGGCAAATGTTTTTTCAAAATCCTGTACCGGCAATAATCCCAACGCCGTTAACTGGCTTTGCACCTGCGATGAATTTCTATAAACGGGGTTGTTTGTTAAAATAGAATATAAATTATTAGCTCCGTTACCTGGCAACTGTTCGCCGCTTCCGGTAATAACAGCAGTGTTATAAGGATTACGTTCACCTAAATCCATAAAACCAACAATATCTCTTGTATCAGTAGTAGCACCATTCCGGTTGGTTACCCAAGCCTCCACTCTCAATAATTGCACTCTCGAATTAACTATAGGCAATTGCTTCATTGCCGTATTATAGTTATTTCGGAAATATTGCGCCATCAGAAAGTGGCGATTTTCATCATACTCATCCGATCTTACTGAAAAGCTTTGTGCCGTTGCCCCACCTTGTGCTGTTTGTGTTTGCCTTTGTGATTGCTGATTCGCTAAAACACCAGTTACATATAATTTACCAAACTGCAACTGTGTTTTAAGACCAAATAAGGATTGTGCACCCGGAATTAATGTTCCTTTCGATGCAAAATTGGTATTACCCGCCTGGAATTCTTTAATGATGTCATCTTCTTGTCCTTTGAAATCCAGTTTCAATTGGTTTTCAAAATTAAAATTGGCAAGTGTATTATAGTTGATAGGTAATTTTAATTTTTCGCCGATGCTTGCATCCATCTGTAACTGCGAATTCATATTGAAATCAAAACCACCATTTTTTCTTGCTCTTTCCGGCAAAGTTGGATTGCTGATTTTTTGCCCCTGGTAACCTGCCAGGAAATCTACATAACCAGATGGGCGAATATCAATTTTCACTTTTCCATCCGGCCCTACTCCCATAATGCGGTTGAACCAACCATTCGAAACTTTGAACTTTGGTTTAAACAGCCGGCGATTCATATTGGCCAATAAAGACGACCTTTTCTTAAAATAATCTTCTTCATCTTTTTGACCCTGCAAACGAATAAACTCCTCCATTGAAAAAGAAGTTGGCGTACGATAATACGTATTACCAATTCTTTCTATAATATAATATTGCTTTGTTTTCGGATCGTATTCTACCGAACGTTTTATAAAAGCTGTGTCACTAAAATCAAATGTGTTATTACGCTGATAAGTATAAGGATCCCCTCTGCGGTCGATCAGCGGATAACGGGTGGTGTCAGTTTTAAAGAAAAAATTTGCCGGGCCAAAAAAATCAATGTGAGCATTAGCCTGCCATGAAGTGGCGGTTATCACTGAAATAAATGCCAGTGTACGGAGAATATGAGCAGTTTTAAGGTTCAATGTTTTCTATCAGTTAGTTTCCCGAAATAATAGATTATAAGGTACGAAGTGCTGACTTTATCAATTCCTCAACGGATAGATTTGGATTGGCCGCCATTGTCTTTTCAATGGCCTGTCCGGCTTGCTGCCGACCTATGCCCAATGCGGTTAAAGCATTTAACGCATCTTGTTGCAAAGTATTGTTTTTCAATGGGGAAATATTTGAATCCAACGGCTGTTTTGCCAATTTGTCCCTTAATTCCACAACCAGTCTTTCCGCACTTTTTTTACCAATTCCTTTTATTCCCTCCAATGTCTTTGTATCTCCCTGAATTATAGCACTTGCCAGTTCATCAGGCTTCATGTAAGACAACATTACTCTCGCTGTTGATGCGCCAACACCGGAAACACTGATTAAATGGAGAAACATTTCTTTTTCGGCCAGGTCAAAAAAGCCATACAAAATATGAGCATCTTCCCTGATTAATAGGGCTGTTTGCAATATCCCCTTATCCAGCTTTTGGATTTTAGAGTAAGTATGTAAACTTATTTGCACCTCATAGCCAACACCATTCACATCAACATGTACTACCGCTGGACTTTTATGTACAAAATCTCCTTTCAGATAAGCTATCATAGCTTGCGAAAATAGGAAAATCAACCTTCCTAACCCACCAAATTTGATGTATTAAAAATCTAAATTTTGAGAACTACTTATTCAATACAATTGAGGGGAAATCAAAGAAGTTTTAACAAATGCTGGTTTGTATTAACTTTAGCTGATTTCAATAATAATTTAACTACATGATTACTAAAAAAATAACTGCAGCTATTACTGCTGTTGGAGGATTTGTTCCCGAAGATAAATTGACCAATGCCGATCTTGAAAAAATGGTAGATACCAATGATGAATGGATACGTACCCGAACCGGTATTTCAGAAAGAAGGATTTTAAGAGGTGAAGGTCTGGCAACATCAGACATGGTTGTTCCAGCTGTAAAACAATTATGTGAAAAAAGAGGGATCAGCCCAGAAGAAATTGATTGTTTGATCGTTGGAACAGTTACACCGGATATGGTCTTTCCTTCCACTGCAAATATTGCCTGTGCTAAATTAGGGGCAAAGAATGCCTGGGGTTTTGATGTTTCAGCAGCCTGTTCCGGATTTCTTTTTTCTTTAACTCAGGGAGCAGCATTGATTGAAAGTGGTCGTTATAAAAAAGTTGTTGTTTGTGGAGCCGATAAAATGAGTGCTATTGTAGATTATGAAGACAGAACTACCTGTATCATTTTTGGTGATGGCGCTGGTGCCGTATTGCTGGAACCAAATTATGATGGATATGGTGTATTAGATAGTATTCTAAAAAGCGATGGAAATGGAAGTCAGTTTTTACATATGAAAGCTGGTGGCTCTTTAAAACCAGCAAGTATTGAAACAGTTATGGCAAAAGAGCATTATGCCTATCAGGAAGGGCAATCGGTTTTCAAATTTGCAGTAAAAGGGATGGCAGATGTAAGTGCAGAATTATTGGAAAGAAATAAGCTAACGGGTGATGATATTGCCTGGCTTGTTCCGCATCAGGCTAATCTCAGAATTATTGATGCTACGGCCAGCCGAATGGGATTACCTAAGGAAAAAGTGATGATCAATATCCAGAAATACGGCAACACAACTGCTGCTACTATTCCATTATGCTTATGGGAATGGAAACATGAATTAAATAAAGGCGACCTGATCGTACTCGCTGCTTTTGGCGGCGGCTTTACATGGGGTGCAACACTTATAAAGTGGGAGTATTAATTTATTTTTTTCCTCTGCTCCAAAGAATGAAATCAGTTGGCGGTATTTTCTCAACACCTAATTGCCGCAACATATTAACTAATTGACCCCGATGAAATGTGCCATGATTAAAAACATGTAATAGCATTTGGTATATTGGCTGTTTGAATTGTTCTTTCCGGGTATTCTGATATTGAAAAACATGGTCGATAGCAAGGTCAGAAGCATTGCTGATCCATTCAGCCCATTGATTGGATTGTTGCGCTAATCCATTGATAATATCCACCATCGTCCCTTTATAATTTTCACTGGGAATGACTAATCTGTCCTGCAACTTCATTCGTTGCCACCAGATAGATTCAGCATCCCACATATGCAATACAGTTTTATAAATACTACTGAAACTACTTGGAAGTTCAGCTTGTTGTTTTTCTTCTGTCAAATTAAGAATCACATTAGCAATCTTCTGGTTAGACCAGATATTATAAGCTGCATACTGTTTTAATAATTCCTTCATTTTAATTTAGCTTTGATGAGATTGAATAATTCATCAAATGTCATCATTACAATAGTTTTTTATGGATAAAAGTTTTCCACTAACCGGTTGGGGTTCAGTTTCAGTTCATGGAGGCCATGAACAAGATCCGATGTATGCACACCAGGTTCCTATTTATGCAAGTAGTACTTATGTATTTGACAATGCCGAACAAGGGATGCGTCGTTTCAGTGGAAAAGAAGAAGGCTATATCTACAGTCGTTGGGGAAACCCAACAATAACGGAAGCTGAAAAGAAGATCACTGCCTTAGAAACATTTGGTTTAGGGATTGAGGCAAAAGGCATATTACATTCTTCCGGAATGGCAGCCATTGCTACTTTAATGTTAGCAACATTAAAACCTGGCGATAAAATTCTCACACATTATTCATTATATGGCGGTACGAATGAGTTGGTGAATAATATTCTCCCTACTTTTAAAATTGAAGCTGTTATCGAAGATTTAAGAGATCTGAATATTGCTGCTGATTGTTTAAAAGCTGACCCTTCAATAAAAATGCTTTATCTGGAAACACCAGCCAATCCAACTATTCAATGTGTAGATATTGAAGAATTGAGTAAACTGGCAAAGCAATATAATTGCATAGTAGCTTGTGATAATACATTTGCCACCCCGTATTTACAACAACCATTTCAATTTGAAGTTGACTTTATTGTTCATTCCACTACCAAATTTTTAAATGGACATGGCACTGCCATTGGCGGAATTCTGATTGGCAAAGATGTCGAACTCATGAATTCAAAAATTACTAAAGTACATCGCTTGCTGGGAGGCAATTCAAATCCTTTCGATACATTCATGTTGATACAGGGAATAAAAACATTGGAAGTCCGAATGGAACGTCATTGTCATAACGCTTTGAAAGTAGCCAACTTCCTAGATACAAATACTGCCGTAGCCAAAGTGAATTATACTGGATTGGTATCTCACCCTGATCATTATATTGCCATGAAGCAAATGCGATATCCGGGAGCCATGCTGAGTTTTGAATTAAAAAATGGATTACAAGGGGGTATCAACTTCATGAATAAGTTACAAATGTGCACTAGAACTGTTTCATTAGGCACTTGTGATACTCTATTATCTCATCCCGCTTCAATGACGCATTACAGTGTACCAAAAGAAGAAAAAGAGAAATATGGCATCACTGATGGATTGATAAGAATGAATGTAGGTATTGAAAATCTACAGGATATTATTACTGACCTACAGCAAAGTCTTTCTTAAATTTTATTTTAATAACTTCAACAGAATCATTACTATTTAAATATAAAATATCTGCAATGAAAAAAATATTTATATCCATTATCTGCTTTAGTTTTTCTTTTACACTTTTTGCCCAACTACCATCTGATAAAAGATTAAAAGGACTTGATACTTTTGTTACCAGAATATTAAAAGGATTTAATGCACCAGGTGTTTCCATTGCCGTTATAGAAAAGGGCAAGGTAGTATACACAGGAGGCTTTGGCTATAGGGATATGGATAAAAAATTACCGGTAACCGAAAACACACAGTTTGGGATAGGCTCCTGCACTAAAGCATTTACAGCTTCAATGTTAGGTATGCTGGAAGCAGAAGGAAAAGTAGATATTGATAAACCTGTTCGTAATTATTTACCGGAGTTAAAATTTCAGAATGAATATACCAACAACCATGTAACACTTCGTGACATGATGTCCCATCGCACCGGGTTACCTCGTCATGACCTTTCTTGGTATGCATCATGGGCAAGCAGAGAAGAGTTACTCAAGCGAATTGAATTTATGGAACCTACTGCTGAACTGCGGGAGAAATGGCAGTACAATAATTTTATGTTTTTGGCACAAGGTGTTGTAATTGAAAAATTAACTGGCAAGAGCTGGGAAGACAATATAAAAGAAAGAATTTTTACTCCTATAGGTATGAACAATAGCAATCTATCTACTATAGAGATGGAAAAATCACCAGATCATTCATTAGCATTTGCATCTACCGACTCAACTATAAAAGCAATCCCTTATAGAAATATTGATGCCATGGGACCAGCTGGTTCTATCAATAGTTGTGCAAAAGATATGGCAAAGTGGTTATTGACATGGGTCAACGGAGGCAAATATAATGGTAAAGAGGTTTTTTCTGCGGCTTACAAATCAGATGCAATTACAATTCAGATGGCAATGGGTGGAGGCACACCGGGTGTAGAAAATCCTGATTTGCATGTTAGCGGATATGGATTGGGATGGATGATTAGCAGCTATAGAGGTCATTATAGAGTTGAACATGGTGGTGGAATTGATGGATTCATAACAACTACCGGCTTTTTTCCCAGTGACAGTATAGGAATTTTTATTGTATCAAACCAAGGCGCTGTCGTTAGTAATATTCGGAATTTCATTGCAGACAGAATGTTGAATCTCTCTTATAGAAACTGGCCAGAAACACAATTGGATGCAATTGCTAAAGCCAGAGAGAAAAAAGATAAAGTGGAAAAAAATGATAGTCTGGGTCACATATTCAATACAACACCTTCACATGACTTAAAAGATTATACCGGAACTTATACGAATAATGGATACGGCACATTAGAAGTTTCAATGGGTGACAGTGGACTCGTCACTAAATTCAACTCACTCAATGTAAGACTTGATCATTTTCATTATGATCAGTTTAATGGCATTCTTACTGACCCTTCATTAGCAGGAAGTGATCCAATCCGTTTTAATTTTCATATCAACTCGAAAGGTGAAATTTATTTATTAACAATACCGTTTGAATCAGGTGTTAAAGACATTGAATTTAAAAAGGAACTAAAAGTGATCGACATTAAAAAAAATGATTTAAAGAAATATGTAGGTGACTATGAATTGGCACCCGGCAGATTAATTAAATTTTATATTAAAGGAGAAAATACGTTGTATGCATTTGTTGAAGGACAACCTGAATACGAGTTAGTTCCTACTGCTAAAAACACATTTAATTTGAAAATATTAGACGGCTACAGTGCAAAGTTTGATGAGAATGAAAAAGGTGAAATAACTGCAATAACACTTATTCAACCTAATGGTTCATTTAAAGCAACTAGAAAGAAATAATATGAAACAACTCATCTGCATTATAATCGTTGTCATGCTGTTTTCATGTAATAATAAAACGCAATACGATACCATTATCCGTAATGGAATGATCTATGACGGCAATGGCGGTGAACCCTACAAAGCAGATCTCGGTATAAAAAACGATACGATAGCTTTTATTGGCGATTTATCTGCAGCAACTGCTTCTAATGAAATTGATGCCAAAGGAAATGCTGTAGCACCTGGTTTTATCAATATGTTAAGTTGGGCTACCGAATCATTGATAGAAGATGGCAATAGCCAAAGCGACATCAGACAAGGCGTAACATTGGAAGTGATGGGTGAAGGATGGAGTATGGGACCACTGAATGACAAGTTAAAAAAACAACAGCAAGAATCACAATCAGATATAAAGTATAAAATTGAATGGAATACGTTGGGTGAATACCTGAATTTTCTTGAAAAAAAAGGTGTCAGTTGTAATGTTGCTTCGTTTGTAGGTGCTACAACTATCCGTATGAATGTAATTGGAGAAGGAAACCGGGAACCTACTTCTGAAGAAATGGAATCCATGAAACAATTGGTAAAACAAGCGATGCAGGAAGGAGCTATGGGTGTTGGAACTTCATTAATTTATCCACCTGCATTTTTTGCAAAAACGAATGAATTAGTTGAACTATGTAAAGTAGCATCTCAATATGGAGGAATGTATATTAGTCATATGAGAAGTGAAGGCGACAAATTATATGAAGCAGTAGAGGAACTTATAACGATAGCAAAAGAAGCCAATATTCCTGCTGAAATTTATCACCTGAAAGCTGCAGGAAAAGATAACTGGCCAAAAATGGACAGTGTTATTAAGAGAGTGGAAAGAGCAAGAGCTGAAGGACAACTTATCTCAGCAGACATATATAATTATATAGCTGGTGGTACTGGTCTTACAGCCACTATGCCACCCACTTTACAAGATGGAGGATTTGGCAAACTCAGGGAACGATTACAAGATCCGGTCATAAGAAAACAAATTGCCAAAGAAATGAATTCCAAAACTGACAACTGGGAAAATTTCTATTATGCCGTTGGCAATCCTGAAAAGATTTTGGTAGTGGGTTTTAAACAAGACAGTTTAAAGAAATATATTGGTAAATCATTAGCTGAAGTAGCAAGGCTTCGGGGAACATCGCCTGAAGAAACAGCTATGGATCTGATCGTACAGGACAGTACGAGGGTTGATTGTATTTATTTTTTAATGGATGAAAACAATATAAAAAAACAACTGGCTCTTCCCTGGGTTAGTTTTGGCAGTGATGAAGGATCTTATGAACCAGCTGGTGTATTTTTAAAATCAAACCCACATCCAAGAGCTTATGGAAATTTTGCAAGAGTACTAGGTAAATATGTGAGAGACGAAAAGGTGATCACTTTACAGGAAGCCATCCGCAAACTTTCTAACCTTCCTGCTAAGAATTTAAAAATTCAAAAAAGAGGTGCACTTAAAGTTGGAAATTATGCAGATGTGCTTGTTTTTGATCCTGCAAAAATAAAAGACAATGCTACTTTTGAAAAGCCCAGTCAGTATGCTGAAGGAATGATTGATGTTTTTGTAAATGGAGTACAGGTATTAAAAGGGGGTGAACATACCGGAGCAAAATCAGGAAGATTTATAAAAGGTCCGGGGTATAAAATGAATAACTAATCATTTAAATCAATTATGGAGATTAAAATAAGAAGAGCTGTTAAAGAAGATTGCCCAAGATTACTGGAATTAATTAGAGAGTTAGCCATGTATGAAAAAGCCCCTGAAGAAGTAACTGTAACACTGGAACATTTTGAAGAAAGTGGCTTTGGCAAAAATCCGGTTTGGTGGAGTTTTGTAGCCGAAGAAGAAGGAGTAATTCATGGCTTTGCACTATACTATATCCGTTACTCCACCTGGAAAGGACAAGCCATGTATCTCGAAGATATAATTGTAACTGAATCAATGAGAGGAAAGAAAATAGGAAAGCTATTATTTGATCAATTAATTGAAGAAGCAAAAGAAAAAAAGTTACATCGTATCGTCTGGCAGGTATTGGAATGGAATGAACCGGCAATCAATTTTTATAAAAAATATAATGCTGATTTTGATGGTGGCTGGTTGAATTGTTCAATCTATGTATAACATCAGTTGACACCTTCAACCTGCATTTCTTTATTGATCTTCAACACAAGCCCTTGCAATACTTTTCCGGGACCAGCTTCGGTAAACTTTGTGGCGCCGTTATTAATCATTGCCTGCACACTTTGCGACCACCGAACAGGGCCAGTTAACTGATCAATCAGGTTTTGCTTTATTTCTTCTTTATCCATCACAGGTTTGGCTACCACATTCTGATAGATGGCGCAAGTAGGCGTATGAAATTTTGTTGATTCAATGGCAGCGGCTAACTCTTCTTTTGCCGGAAACATCAGCGGTGAATGAAATGCTCCGCCAACAGGTAATACCAAAGCTCTCTTAGCACCTGCAGCTTTCATTCTTTCGCAGGCAATTTCAATCCCTTTTAAAGTTCCGCTAATTACCAATTGTCCTGGACAATTATAATTAGCTGCAACAACGACTTCCCCGGTTTCATTTTGTACTTCAGCACAAATAGCCTCTACTTTTTCGTCAGCTAGATTTAATACTGCTGCCATTGTAGATGGAACTACTTCACAGGCTTTTTGCATGGCCGATGCCCTGATGGAAATTAATTTTAAAGCATCATCAAAACTCAATGTGCCATTGGCTACTAAAGCGGAGAACTCTCCTAAAGAATGACCAGCTACCATATCCGGTTTGCCATTATTTATACTTTTGTATGCAATAATAGAATGTAAGAAAACGGCTGGCTGTGTAACGTTTGTTTGTTTCAAATCTGCTTCAGTGCCATCAAACATGATATCTGAAATACGAAAACCCAAAACTTCATTGGCCTGCTCAAATAATTTATTTGCAAATGCACTATTCTCAAAATGTTCCTTTCCCATTCCCGGATATTGCGAACCCTGACCCGGAAAAATAAATGCCTGTTTCATGTGTTAAATTTTACCCCTCATTCAAAAAAAAAGTTTGACTGTAGTACAATCAAACTCCTTTGCAATTGCAAATATAAACTTTAATGTAAATCCGAACTGATAAGTTTCAGAAACTCACTTCTGCTGGAATTTTTTTGAAATTCTCCATCAAAAGCAGAAGTAGTCGTAGAGGAATTTTGTTTTTGCACCCCCCGCATCATCATACATAAGTGCTTGGCTTCTATTACAACAGCAACACCCAATGGATTCAACGTTTCCTTTATTGCATTCATTATTTCTACTGTCAGCCTTTCCTGCACCTGCAATCGTCTTGCATACACATCGACCACTCTTGCGATTTTACTAAGACCTGTTATCCATCCGTTGGGTATATAAGCTACATGTGCCTTTCCAAAAAAGGGCAGCATATGATGCTCACACATACTGAATATTTCAATATCCTTTACAACAATCATTTCACTCACCGGCTCATGAAATTTTGCAGAATTAATAATTGCTCTTGCATCAAGATTATAACCTTGTGTAAGGTATTGCATTGCTTTGGCAAGCCGCTCAGGTGTTTTTTGTAATCCCTCCCTACCCGATTCTTCTCCCAATAAGTCAAGTACGTCTTTGTAATTTTTCATCAATCCTGATGTTACATTTTCATCGTACTGTTCAATTTTTTTATATGCCATAATGGTTAAATTCTAAATCAAAACTTCTAATTATTAAACCGGATATTCAACAAAGTTTCGTGGTGTTTCATATAGCCTGATCTGTAAATCAAGGTTGTTATCTATCTTTTTTCGCAATAGCTCATAAATAACTATTGCTATGTTTTCTGCTGTCGGGTTTATTCCTTTAAATTCTTCTGTATCCAGATTCAGGTTTTTATGATCAAACCTTGAATGAACTTCAGCTTTTATCAGATCACTCAGCTTTTTCATATCCATTACAAAACCTGTTTCTTTATCAGGTTCACCAACTACTTTAACCTCCAGCTCATAATTATGACCATGATAATTAGGCAAAGCACACTTGCCAAATACTTTTTCATTGGTATCACTATCCCACTCGGAATTAAATAACCGGTGAGCGGCATTAAAATGTTCTTTTCTGAAAACAGCTACCTTTTTACTCATTGATTCAAATTAAGGAAATCAAAGGATAGAAACATATGAAATCGGGAAAAGTTGAATAAAAGGATATTATTCTCCAAAATATTCTACATAAATCCTTGGTGTCTCGTACAACTTGATGCAGTATAGTTTTACTTCAGCAGGCAAATGCGGCGACAATTCATTCCAAATAGCAATGGCCAGGTTTTCAGTACTGCACATTTTCCCTTTCATGAAAGGGACATCAATGTTAAGATTTCGATGATCTATTTTTTCGATCACCTGTTCTTTAATTAGATTGCTGAGTTTTTTCACATCGTAAATAAATCCTGTATCTGGACTGGGTTGCCCTTTTATTGTTACGAGCAACTCATAATTATGACCATGCCAGTTTTCATTGGCGCATTTACCAAAAACTTCTTCATTTTTTTCGTAGCTCCACGCCGGATTGTAGAGTTTATGTGCGGCGTTGAAGTGTTCAGACCTTGTTAAGTAAACCATGCTTTACTTTTTTGTTTCCTCTCAGCGTTGGGCGGAGGAAATGATGAATCCATACCATCTGGCATGGGAGGCGCAAAGGTAAGATAAAACCGATTTGCACCAACAATAGAATGAATAAGTTTAATACCTTGCAGTTAAATTCTATCTATTAATAAATGAATTGTTTAATCATCTCTGCAACAGCAATTGAAATTGCACCATTCCTTGAACATTTTCGTTCAAAAAACAATTTATCCGAAGTTATCATCCCCGATGTATTGATAACCGGCATTGGTCTAACTGCAACTACCTATTCTTTAATGAGACAATTGCAAATTAAAAAACCTGACCTAATTATTCAAGTTGGTGTTGGAGGTTGTTTTGATACAAAAATTCCGTTAGGTAAAGTACTTATTGTAAAACAAGATACAATTGCTGACCAGAGTGTTATAGAATTAAATAAGTTAAAAACACTTTTTGACCTGAAACTGGTTCCACAGAATCAATATCCGTATACAAAAGGATGGCTAATCAATAAAAGTGAGGTACTCAAAAAAAGTAATCTAAAAAAGGTAAAAGGCATTTCTGTGAATGAAATAACAACATCTCGGCAAAAAGTTAAATTTTACCAGGAATCCTTTGAGCCTGTTGTAGAATCAATGGAAGGGGCTGCATTGCATTATGTATGTTTGATGGAAAAAATTCCTTTTATTCAACTCAGATCAGTATCAAATTATATTGCAGAACGAAATAAAAAAAACTGGAATATGAAAGAATCCATCATCAATCTTAACAACGAATTGATTAAACTGTTAGATATCCTGTAATTAAATTATATCAATTGAAACTTTCACT
>JBBSJN010000034.1:0-19236 GCA_038257235.1 Chitinophagales bacterium | reverse complement strand
TTGGCGGTTTACTGGCTACAGAAATCTTACTAAAAAAAGCTGAGTTGTTTTCACATTATTTCATCATTAGTCCCAGCCTTTGGTGGGATAACGAATCCCTATTAAAACAGGCTGATGCATTACTCAAATATCAAAAAGACATTAAAAGATATGTGTATATATCCGTAGGTTCAGAGGGCAAAATAATGAAATCGGACGCTGAAAGTATTGCCCAAAAATTAAAAGACGCCAAAAAGAAAAATTTAAAAGTAGACTTTCTTCCTTTACCAAAAGAAAATCATGCTACTATTTTGCACCAGAGTATCTATGAAGCATTGAAAATTCAGTTTCCGTATAAAGAATAGAGTGTTAACCAAAAATCATTATTTTAATTGCAAATGAATATGATTAAGATATATTCAACTATTAATTTAGAACAAGGCAACTTCATTTAAACTAAATCCGTTTATTTATAATCAGAAAATTTTATTTTCCGTAAACTCAACAATATGACAAAAGCGCTGATAATAACACTCCTTACAATATTAACTGTTGCTATTTCTTTCTCCTGTAAAAAAGATAGTGGCAACGGTGGTAACTCCGGCGGAGGCACCACAGTAGATTGTAGTACTGTACCGAATAAAGCATTTGGTGCCGATGTTGATCCCATCATTCAAGGCAGATGTAATATTCCCGGTTGCCATGCGTCGGGCAGTACGAATGGCCCTGGTCCTTTAACCAATTACACTCAGGTATTTAATGCCCGTAGCCTTATTCGTACAGCTGTAGCCTCCGGACGAATGCCACAAGGCAGTATTTTATCCGCAGCTCAAAAGAATTCGATCATCTGCTGGATTGATAGTGGAGCTCCTAATAACTAGTAGTTTAATTTCCGAAATAAGTGAGGTATTCTATTGCCTGGAATTTATTGATTTGGAATGCCTTTTGTCATGGGTGAACCAATAAAGCACAAACCTCAAACTTCTATATATTTGTAGCTCAACAAGTAGCTATGTCGAAACAAATAGAAGATTTTGATGCAAATCTGGCCGGTGAGGATGGAAAAACGGAAGAGACAAAAGCCAGCTGGTTTAAAAGAATAAAAAAGGGTATTCATACCAAGACATCGGAGAAAAAAGAAACTCCTGAAGGTCTTTGGGTGAAATGTCCGGATTGCAATCATATTGGCACAATGAACGATTTAAGGGAAGTATTGTTTGTTTGTCCAAAATGCGGTTTCCATCATCGCATCAACAGCAGTGAATACTACGATATGTTATTTGATAATGGTGAATACACGGAACTTTTTGATAATATCAGAAGTAAAGATTTTCTTGAATTCACCGATTTGAAACCGTATAAAAAAAGACTGGAAGACACCTGGAGTAAAACAGATCTGAAAGATTCGATGAGAGTGGCGGTGGGTAAAGTAGATGGACATGATATTGTAATTGCCTGTATGGATTTTGAATTCATCGGCGGATCATTAGGCAGTGTGATGGGCGAAAAATTTTCAAGAGCTGTTGATCATTGTCTGCAACATAAGATGCCATATTTAGTCATCAGCAAAAGTGGTGGCGCCAGGATGATGGAAAGTGCTTTCTCATTGATGCAACTGGCAAAAACCAGTGGTAAACTTTCTCAATTAAGCGATGCGAAACTTCCTTATATTTCTTTATTGACTGACCCGACCTTTGGAGGTATCTCCGCTTCCTTTGGAATGCTAGGCGATTTAAATATCGCAGAGCCGAATGCATTAATTGGATTTGCAGGGCCAAGAGTAATTAAAGAAACTATTAAAAAAGATTTACCCGAAGGTTTCCAGCGCAGCGAATTTATTCTGGAGCATGGCTTTTTAGATTTTATTGTTCCCAGAAAAGAGTTGAAACAAAAATTAGCGATAGTATTAACGCATTTTGAAAATTAACTCCCATTTTTTACCAGCATTTCTTAATTATTTTATAATGGTAAAATACCAGCGATTTTATTAATGGCAGAATTAAAAAACAGACAAGCTTATCATGAATTCTTCATAGATGCAAAGTATGTTGCAGGTATGATATTGCTGGGCACAGAAGTAAAATCCTTACGGGAAGGCAGAGCCAGCTTTAATGATAGTTATTGCCTGATTCATAAAGGAGAAGTATGGCTGAAATCGTTGCATATAGCCGAATATTCTCATGGCAATGCAAATAATCATGATCCGCTGAGGGACAGAAAATTATTATTAGAAAAAAGAGAGATTAAAAAGATTGAAGGCAAGCTGAAGGAGAAAGGATATACCATTGTTCCGCTTCGGATTTTTTTTACTGATAAAAGTCTTGCTAAAATTGAAATAGGACTTGCAAAAGGTAAAAAGCTTCACGACAAACGGGATAGTATCAAGAAAAAAGATGTGGAAAGAGAAATGAAACGCTTTTTAAAATAACAGTTGTGTAAAACTTCCTTACTGAGTAAAATTAGTTTTACCGATATTACAAATTCATGAAGAAGTTATTACTCCTGATTTTACTGTTTTCCGCCATGTATGCCGGTTCACAATCCGTATTTGGTTACTGGTATGGCAATGCCAATGTTAAAACAAATAAATCTGCCAACAATTACTTGGTGGAAATGGTGCTACAACCTGAAAAAAACTTCGTAAAAGGGATTTTAAACTATTATTTTAAAAACACCTATCGCAGCGTAAAAGTGCAGGGTAACTACAACGCATCCACCAGACAACTTAGCTTATACAATATACCGGTAATTTATCATGGCTCAATTGCAAATTTTGAAGTGGATTGTGAAATGAATTTGCAGGCAACATTGCGGGTTTCACAAGTGTCATCTAACCTTGTCGGTTCATTCAGAAGTTTGCCGGACTATACATATACCTGCCCCGAAATTGTTTTCGATTTAGTAATGAACGCCGACATCAGTAAAAAAGATTCTGTATTAAAAGCCATCAGCGAATACAAAGAAAATTACCAGGTGTGGCAGCCACAGATTGAAGACACTTTGATAGCTGTAAGTATCGTTCCCCGAAAAGTTGTGAATTATGTAGTACAAGAAGATTATAAAAAAAGACAAAAAGAGATTGTTAACGAAATAGAAGTTGAATCAGATTCATTACGCCTGGATGTGTATGATAACGGTGAAATTGACGGTGATATCATTTCTGTTTTTTATAATGAAGGGTTGATATTGCATAACCAGAAACTTACCCATAAATCAATTCGTATAGATGTGGTGCTGGACAGTACTAAAGAATATAATGAGGTTTCTATGTATGCAGAAAACCTTGGATTGATTCCGCCTAATACCGCCTTAATGGTTGTAAGTGATGGAAAGAAAAAATTCAATATCCGCCTTTCCAGCAACTTAGAAAAGAATGCAACGATCAGAATAAAAAGAAAGAAGCAACAGCCATAACGATTAAGAAAATAATTCAGGCTGCTTATCATCACCTTTCCCTTTCACCCATTCCATTTCTGTCGATTTGCTGTAATCCGCCATTTTAGTTCCTACGGTTCTGTAACCTGTAATTTCTGCAATTTTTGCAATTTTCAACTTTCCTTTTCTTATTTGTGCTCCTCTGCCTTGTTGCATCGCCAATATTGGTTCTTCCATCGTTGTCACGGCTTCCACATAATTCCCCTCTCCTTCTTTAATAAATAAAAACTTGCTCTTCAAAGTAGTCGTTTCAATTTTGAAACGTTTCGCCATAAATTGCTTCGACTTCATATCAACATATATAGCCGTAATAACTTTATCAGGATTGAATTTTTCTATTGCTATTACTTTGTTTGAATCTATTTTTTGTGTCAGTTCCTGGTCGGTTACTTCATAATTACCATCTTTATATAAAACAAGAATTGCATCATCTGCATCAAATATACCGAGGTACTCGCCTTTTTCATCCATATTCAATCTGCCAAATTGATCATCGTACCATAACTTTTTACCGGCGATGGTGGAAACTCCGGCTTCTTTCAACTTTATGTATTTGATTGGATATTTGGTGATTGTATTTCCCAAGCTGCTTCTACCCTTTATTTCCAAATCTGAAAAACCAAATTCCAGTTCTTTTATTCTTGCTTTGCTGGAAGGCATCAGCATAATTTTTACCAGCTCAGCTTCAGCATTAGGATTAACGGATAAATAATGAACCTTACTCTTATCATCACCTTTCGTTAGGTCATATTCTTTATCTCTTGTAACGCCGGTCACATTAAACCGCTTCGCAAAACTTTTACCAGATTTGCCATCAGTATAGATCATATTGTAAGTGGTACGTTCATCATTCTTCCGGAAAACGGCTACATGCAAAATATCTTTTCCGATAAAGGTCTTATCAGACACTTTTACCACTTTCATTATTCCCCGTTTAGAAAATGCAATGATGTCGTCCAGATCTGAACATTCAAACAAAAACTCATCTTTTTTTAAACCAGTTCCAATAAATCCCTCTTCTTTATTTACATATAATTTGGTATTGGCGATAGACACATGCTTGGCTTCAATTACTTCAAATTCTTTTATTTCAGTTCTTCTTTCTCTTCCTTTGCCGAATTTCTTCAACAGATTTTCAAAATAGGCTACAGTAAAGTCAACGAGATTATTTAAATCATTCTTAACCTGTTTTATATCCGCTTCCAGCCCTTTTATCTGGTCGTTCAAATCATCAATATCTAATTTATAGATTCGACGAACCGGCTTCTCCGTCAGCTTTATAATGTCTTCTCTTGTAATTTCTCTTTTCAACTGTTTCTTGAAGGGAACAAATGCTTTGTCAATTGCTTCCAGCACTTTATCCCAGGTTTCATGCTTTTTTTCAAGCTCCTTGTAAATTTTTTCTTCAAAGAATATTTTCTCAAGAGAAGTGTAATGCCATTTTTCTTGTAGTTCCCCAAGTCTTATTTGCAATTCTTTCTCAAGTAGATCTTTTGTTTTATCAACAGAAAGTTTCAATAAGTCTTGCACTCCTAAAAATTGCGGCTTGTGATCTACAATTACACATGCATTCGGGGAGATTGAAGTTTCACAGTCGGTAAATTTGAATAAGGCATCAATAGTAATATCAGGAGACATGCCCGGAGCCAGATCAACCTGAATCTCTACTTCTGCAGCTGTATTATCTGTTACTTTTTTAACTTTTATTTTCCCCTGGTCGTTTGCTTTTACAATGGACTCCATCAATTGAGAAGTAGTAACGCCATATGGGACACTTTTTATAAGCAACATTTTCTTATCCGCTTCTTCTATATGTGCTCTTACTTTTACCTTACCACCTCTTTTTCCCTGGTTATAATCGGTCACATCAATCATTCCACCTGTGAGAAAATCTGGCAATAATTCAAAACGTTTTCCTTTTAAATATTTAATGGAAGCATCAATCAGTTCGCAAAAATTATGCGGAAGGATTTTCGTTGATAGCCCTACTGCTATACCATCTGCACCTTGTGCCAGCAACAAAGGAAATTTCATCGGCAATGTAACCGGTTCATTTTTCCGGCCATCATAACTCAGTTGCCATTCTGTAGTTTTGGCATTGAAGGCAACTTCAAGGGCAAACTTGCTGGGCCTTGCTTCGATATATCTGGGAGCTGCAGCGTCATCACCTGTTCTTACATCGCCCCAGTTACCTTGAGTATCAATCATCAGGTCTTTCTGTCCCATATTTACCAATGCATCCCCTATACTGGCATCACCATGTGGATGATACTGCATAGCCTGTCCAATAATATTAGCCACTTTATTAAAACGACCATCATCCATTTCCTTCATAGCATGAAGGATGCGGCGTTGAACCGGCTTCAATCCGTCTTCCAATGCGGGTACAGCTCTTTCCAGAATTACATACGATGCGTAATCGAGAAACCATGTTTTATACTGGCCATGTAGCCCTGTATCATTATTTTGAACGTCAGTGGTTTTTTTCTTTGCAGCCATAATTATTTCTTTCCTATTATTCCGAGATGTGTGTATTTAAATCCTTCTTCAGATTTTAATCCATAACCAAACAACCTGTCCATTGATGAATGTCCGAATAAGACTATTCCAAAAATCTGAAACAACATATTTGGCAAAAGCAATCCTGCAATAAATACAGCTACCGCAATTCCTTTATGATGGAATAAATTGTAACTGGCTGCACCGATCTTGTTTCCACCGAGATAACCAAGCATGCTTATATCAGGCCCAAAAATCAAAATCAGGTACCACCACCATGCGGCATTTAATGAACTCAACACATAAATGCATAAGCCAAGCATGGCAGCTTCTTCCAGTTTGATTATATATTGCATTTTAGCTGTTTGCATCTTCTGTTTCGCTGACTTCAACTTTTTTACCGCCACCTAATTTAACATCAAAATCTTTCCAACCTTTTTCAATATCCCCGGTTATTTCAATCTTCTCTTGATTGATTAGCTGCTTTATGCGCCACTCGATAAATACATCTCCGGTTTTAATTTTCATTCTGTTTAAAGTATTTCCTACTAATCGCCAGGCCTTTTGCCATTCCGGTGTAAGATTCTTTAAAATCTCACTGTCATAAAATGTTTCATCTTTTCCGATTATCTTTTTCCCACCTTCCAGAATTCTCACCATTGCATTTTCATCACTTAACTTTTTCCATTCATCAGGATCAATTTCAAATTCGCTCAATGTAACCGGACGGGCAAGCTTTTTGGCTTTCAAAAATTCCGTTGGCTGTATTTCATTCAGCCACGAAGGATAAAAAATATGCCCTTTATCATTGATGAAAGGAAGATTGTTCATGTACAAAACCATTACTCTTCCCTGGTATTCACTGAACTCAGGAATCATACGGTAATAGCCGCACACATCATGCTGATTCTGTCCCATCCATACCCATAATTGCTCTTCAGGATTTTCATCAAGTTTAACTTTCAATTGACTTATCGTTTCCCTGTCATCAATTTCTTTTACTTCATTTTTACTGTAATGAGAATGCTTTATTAAATCCATCCACCAGTCAGTTCTTGCCTGCCAGCCTTCCGGAGTATCAAGGCCAGTAAGTGGTCCAACAGCGTAATCATCTTTGATCTGAAATACTTCCCCGGCTAATGTTTCATCTAATTCAATTACCTGTTTCATCAGGTCTATTTCACTTTCATTAAATATTATGTGTATCATAGTTTAAAACCCCCGTCCGACCGGGTCATCCGGGCGGACCTAAAGTGGCCTACCATTTTCCCAATTAATGGTCGTTTTAATTTACAATCTGAACTTAAGGGAGAAGTTCAGTTTTAAGTTATGCCTTAATAATATAATATACACAGGTTGTAAAAAAATTTCTTATAAAAGGAACTGCTTTGATTAAAATTCCTTGTCTTCTTGGTTTCCAGCCAAATTTCCATTCATAGATAGGATTTAATAAATAATGCCGGTGATGTGGAATGCTGTATCCTTCTTTTTTACAAATCTTTTCAAAACGTTCTATACTGATGCCAGTCTCCCTTATCTCCATCATCTCTTCCACATTCTCTTTTCTATTCTTTAATATAGCCTTATACATAAATTTCGGCAGCAAATGAATATAAGGCAATTTTGAAATTTTTGATTTGCATATCTGCTGGTGACCACCAAACGGCATATACCATGGTGGAAATCCAAAGAACACAATGCCTTCTGGCTTCAAAAAATTCTTCATCCAGCCTATCAGTTTTGCCTGGTCATGAATATGTTCAATCACATCTTTCAAAATAATTATGTCAAACAGCCCATTAAAATCTTTCTCCACATCAACTTCATAAATATCTTTCACCACAAAACTTACTCTGCCTGCTACAATATCTTCTGGCAAGAACTTATTCGCATCAACTATTCTTGGCGCATCCAATTCCACTCCTACTCCAACACAGTCTCTATTAATAAATGCTTTCAAAACTCCACCTTCACCACATCCGATTTCCAACACTCTCATTCCGGAAGAGATAGGAAATCTTTCTTCAATAAAAGGAATCACATATTTCTCTGCATTCAAAACCTGAATGTCGAAGTATCTTTTTCTATCTGCATGAAATTCAAACATTTTGCCCTCCTAAATCCTCCCTAAAGAGAGGACTTGATATTTTATTAGTTCTAATAGACTACACTGCTTCCACTGGTGCATCCAATTCAACTTTCAGATTATTAATTATAAAATCCTGTCTGTCCGGTGTATTCTTGCCCATATAGAATTCGAGCAAATCCTGAATATGTTCACCCGCTTCAAGGCTCATCAGGGTTGTCTTCATTTCTTCACCAATAAATCGTCCGAACTCATCCGGCGATATTTCACCTAATCCCTTGAAACGGGTAATCTCAGGTTTGCTTCCCAACTTTTTCACTGCTGCTTGTTTCTCTTCTTCACTATAACAATAAATGGTTTCCTGTTTATTCCTCACCCTGAATAATGGAGTTTCCAAAACATAAATATGATTATGTTTCACCAGGTCAGGGAAAAACTGCAAAAAGAAAGTCATTAGCAACAATCGTATATGCATACCATCCACATCAGCATCGGTAGCAATTACAATATTATTAAAACGTAGACCTTCCATTCCTTCTTCAATATTCAATGCATGTTGCAGCAGATTGAATTCCTCATTTTCATACACCACTTTTTTCGTCAGTCCAAAACAGTTAAGTGGTTTTCCTCGAAGGCTAAAAACGGCTTGCGTTTCTACATTTCTGGATTTTGTAATTGAACCACTGGCACTATCTCCTTCCGTAATAAAGATGGTAGTTTCAGTTTGCTTTGCAGTAAATACTTCTTTCCCTTTTGACGGTGGTTCATCATTCAGATGCACTCTGCAATCCCTTAGTTTTTTATTATGCAGGTTTGCTTTCTTCGCTCTTTCGTTTGCCAGTTTTTTAATACCAGCCATATCCTTTCTTTCTCTCTCACTTTGCTCTATACGTTTTTTCAATGACTCTGCAGTCGAAGGATTCTTATGCAAAAAATTATCCAGCTCTTTAGAAAGAAAATCGCTGAAGAATTGCCGCATGCTAGGGCCCTTCATATCTACATTCACCGAACCTAGTTTTGTTTTCGTTTGCGATTCAAAAACTGGTTCAACTACACGAACAGAAACAGCAGCAACAATACCTGTTCGAATATCCGAAGCATCATAATCTTTTTTATAAAATTCACGGATGATTTTTACATACATTTCCCGAAAAGCCTGCTGGTGTGTGCCGCCTTGCGTTGTATGCTGGCCATTTACAAAACTGTAAATATCTTCTCCGTAATCGTTGGTATGCGAAAGGGCAATTTCCATATCATTGCCTTTCAGATGTATGATCGGGTAACGAATTTCATCTTCATTCGTTTTGCGTTGTAACAGATCAAATAATCCATTCTTACTTACAAAACTTTTTCCGTTAAAAACAATTTTCAGTCCTGCATTCAGAAAACAATAGTTCCATATCTGGTTCTCCAGGAATTCAGGATGAAACTTATAATTTTTAAACACCTTTTCATCGGGAATAAATGTTACCAGTGTCCCGTTTTCTTCACCCGTTTTTGCTTCCTTATATTCTTTTATTAAAACGCCTCTTTCAAATTCGGCTGTCTTTTCTTTTCCTTCCCGTACCGCAGTTACCTTAAAATAATTGCTCAACGCATTCACCGCTTTCGTACCCACACCATTCAAACCAACAGTTTTCTGAAACGCCTTGCTGTCGTATTTCGCACCGGTATTTATTTTACTTACCACATCCACCACTTTGCCCAATGGAATGCCACGGCCATAATCCCTTACGGTCACCGTTTTTCCATCTATGGTCAGCTCCACAGTCTTGCCATGGCCCATTGTATATTCATCAATACAATTGTCCATCACTTCTTTCACCAGCACATAAATACCATCATCGGGAGAGGCGCCGTCGCCCAATTTACCAATATACATACCCGGCCGAAGGCGGATATGTTCTTTCCAGTCGAGAGATTTTATACTGTCTTCGTCGTAATTAAAAAGGTCAGACTTTTCTTTTTCTTTTGCCATTGCTCACTTAAGTTTTTCAGAGATATTTTGTTACCAGCTTCCGGTTCCCTGAGCATCGTCCCTTGCACAGTTTACCCTGAGGAACGAAGGGCACTCTTGTACTGCATCAATTCTATTCATCAATATATTGAACCCCTACAGGGTTCTAAATACATTCTTCGTTTTGATTTCTACCAACATTTCGCCTCTACGAGGCTATAAGCACATTCAGTCATATTAAACTTTATACATTTTAAAAATTCACTCAAAATCAGAGTCTCACAAGCCCCTCCTTCGGAGGGGTTTGGGGAGGCTGAGCAAATATAACAAAACAGCCTTAGCCTTAAAGATTTAGAGTTATCAACAAGTGGGGAAAAATGGCTGATATTTAAGTTTGAAACTTAAGAACTTATACTATTATTCGTCATTCGTTACTTCTTCTTTTTCCCTTTAAGCTTTTCTTCCTTTTCCACTCCCAATTCATCAGCTACCACCCATTCATAATCCAGTTGCCGCTTGGTAAGGTTTGCAGCCACTACTTTTATCTTCACCTTATCTCCCATCCTGAATTTCTTGCCGCTTCGCTGACCAACCAAACAATAATCAGTTTCCACATGGCGGAATTCATCATACTCCAATAAACTGTTCACACTTACAAGGCCTTCACATTTATGTTCTACTGTTTCCACCCAAAATCCAAAACTGGCAACTCCACTTATCACACCTTCAAAATCCTCACCAAGGAAATTTTTCATGTACTGCACCTGCTTGTATTTATTGGATGCTCTTTCTGCTTCCATAGCAGCTCTCTCCCTTTCGCTGGCATGTTTGCATTTATCTTCCAGTTTTTTATCCGGTTGTATCTTATTATTCAGCACATCAAACAAAATACGATGTACCATCACATCAGGATAGCGTCGTATCGGAGAGGTAAAATGACAGTAATGTTCAAATCCCAATCCATAGTGACCAATATTTTCTGAAGTGTATTTTGCCTTCGACATGGTACGAATGCCCAACTGTTCAAGTACATGCTGCTCAGGCAAACCATGAACATCCTTTAATAACTGGTTAAAAGATATTGCTATTGCTTCCGGTGATGATGTATCAAAAGTATGTCCGAATTTTTTGGCAAATGCTGCAAAAGGAACCAACTTTGCTTCATCCGGCTCATCATGTATCCGGTACGGGAATGGCAATGGTTTATTGTTTACTTTAATCTTTGAAATATTCTCTGCCACCGTCCTGTTGGCAAGCAGCATATATTCTTCAATCAGTTTATGTGCATCTTTGCTTTCTTTTATCATAATGCCGATTGGATTTCCTTTTTCATCCAGTGTAAAACGTACTTCCTGCGATGAAAAGTTGATGGCACCATGTGTAAATCTTATCTTCCTGAATTTCTGTGCAATATCATTAAGAATCAATATTTCTTCTGCATACAAACCAGCTTTGTTCTCAATGATCGTTTGTACTTCTTCATACGTAAACCGATGATTAGAATGCATTACAGTTTTGCCCAGCCAGTATTGTTTCACTTCTCCTTTTGGTGTTATCTGAAAGATGGCTGAGAAAGTCAATTTATCTTCATTAGGCCGCAATGAACAAAGCACATTGGAAATATGTTCCGGCAACATCGGATTTACTCTATCGGGCAAATAAACAGATGTAGCTCTCTGGTAAGCTTCTTTATCCAGCTCATTATCAGGTTCCACATAATGGCTTACATCTGCAATATGAATTCCAATTTCATAATTTCCTGTTTTTAACTTCCTGAAAGAAATTGCATCATCAAAATCCTTTGCGTCTACCGGATCGATTGTTATTGTAAAAATATCCCTGATATCTTTTCGGTTTTTAATTTCATCATTTGATATTGTATCAGGAATTCTGGCTGCAACTTCCAATGCTTCGTCAGAAAACGTTAAAGGGAAACCTGCTTCCAGTAAAATATCTTTCATGGCAGCATCGTTGCTGTTTTCCGGATCAAGTATATTGACCACTTCGCCAACAGGTCTTTTATCATCCTTATCCCATTGCAAAATCTTTACCACTACTCTGTCCTGATCTTTTGCATTATTAATATTAGTTAAAGGGATAAAAATGTCGGGCATTGGTTTATCTACATCAGCAACAAAAAAGGCAAAACCCCGTCCGACCGAACCATCGGGGCGGGCCTTATTCATTTGCAGATGACCAATAAATTCTGTCCGCTTGCGGTTTATAACCTCTTTCACCAATCCCTGCATACGTCTACCGCTACTTTTCATATCCTTTATGGCCACACTAACAGTGTCGCCATGCAATGCGGTATTAAAATCCGCCGGACGGATTAATATATCGACATCCATCCCTTCTATCGCAACAAACCCAACTCCTGAACGGGTAATATCCAATACACCTTTCAATACTTTTCCGGGTGATTGTCTTTGTTTCTGCTTCTCTTTTGTCTTTCTCTTCTTTGTATTTTTTCTTCCCATAAAATAGTTCTCTTAGTTATTTTTTAAACTCGTTTATAAATTTTGTAATTAGTGTATTAAATTTTTCTGCTTCTTCAAACAAGAAACGATGCCGGACTGGCAAAACATAAAACGGTAAACCTTTTATCTCATCCTGGAATTTTGTTAACCTGACAGCATCTTTCTCAGTAGTAAGAATAACCTTATCCTGCGATTGAATACTCTCAAATTTATGCTTAATATCTCTTAAGTCGTCAATAGAAAATATATAATGATCTGCATACTGAAGCATATGATAACTGTTACTATGCTCTTCCAGCATTGCTTTCAGTGGCTTGGGATTGGCAATACCAGACACCAATAATATTTCAGTCGTACTAGCCAGTTTTCTTTTTTCTATTGTATCAATATGGTATAATTCACCATAATCTATACAGGTAAAAAAGATGTGCTGATCGGGTAATGGTTTTATTTCATCAATAATTTTCTGCTTTTCCTCTATGGATAAATCGATTTTACATTTTGTAATTATAATTATTTCTGCTCTTTTGTAACTGCTTTTTAAATCCCTCAAATCACCAGTTGGCAAATAAAAATCTCTTGTAAACAGGTTACTGTAATCAGTCAACAGAATATTTAATCCTGCCTTTATAGCCCGGTGCTGAAAAGCATCATCCAGAATCACTACTTCAGTTTCAGGCTTGTCATGCAGCAGTTGAGGAATTGCTTCAATTCTTTCTTCGCCAACTGCTACCGGCACATCAGGAAATTTTAAATGAAATTGCATAGGCTCATCACCAATTTCCAATGCCGTGGAATTTTCATCTGCCAAGGCATATCCCTTTGTTCTGCGTTTGTAACCACGGCTGAGTGTCGCCACTTTATAGTTGTTTTTCAATAACCCTACCAGGTATTCCACCATCGGCGATTTTCCTGTTCCTCCAACAGAAAGATTACCAACACAAATTAATGGAAGCCCGAAACTGCTTGATTTTAATATTTTTTTATTGTAAAGGAAATTGCGGATAGTTATTCCAAGCCAGTATAATAAAGCAAAAGGCAGTAATAGTATGCGGAAAGATTTCAGAAAAACATTAGAAAACATAAATATTGTGCGGTGTAATACAAAGGTCTAAAGGTACGTCAAATTCGTCCTTATCTGTAATTTCGTCAACAGGGCCAAAATAAGAAAACCCGACTTTAACACACTCCTTTTTACATTGTGAAAGGTATTTATCATAAAAACCTTTGCCATATCCAACTCTGTAGCCCTTCATATCAACTGCAAGAAGAGGCACCAATATCAGATCAATTTCATCTGCCGGAAGTACATCTCCTTCGGCTGGTTCATAAATATTGTATTCGTTTTTGATAAAATCAGTTTCGTTGTGAACTATTACAGCAATCATTTCATCCAGCATAAAATCTGTTCTTGGATAGGCTATTATCAATTCGGGGTTTCTGAATTCTAGATAATCGGTAAAAAGATGAGTATCCGGTTCTTTGTTTTCTTCAATTGGCCAAAAAGAGAACAAGGATTGAATAAAAGGAATTTCAGCATTTTGAAACTGGATCAATAACAAATCATCCAACTTATTCTTTTCTGTTGCTGAAAGATTGTTCCTTTTTTCTTTAAATGTGTTTCTGATTGCTGCTTTCTTCATTATTTCTTGTTCTCAACAAATGTGGTAAATACAGTTGTACCATAATTTCTTTCTGTTTTATAGTAAGGAAATGATTTATAATCATTCCTTGGAGTATGTTCCAGCACAAACCATCCGTCTTTTTTTAATAATTGCTTTTCAAATATGTTTTTTGGCAGATCATCAATTGTAGTTAACGCATAAGGTGGGCCGGCAAATATAAAATCAAATTGCTCTGCACAGTTATTGATAAACTTGAAAACATCCATTTTAATTATTTGAATATTTTCTATGCGAAGCGTTGCCGTTGTTTTTTTAATATACTCATACATGGCTGCATCTTTTTCCACAATCGTTAAATCAGTAACACCTCTTGAAGCCAGTTCATAACTAATACTACCGGTTCCACCAAAGAGGTCTAATGTTCTGATTTCTTCGAAGTTAAGGTTGATTTGCAATACATTAAACAAACCTTCTTTTGCAATATCAGTTGTTGGCCTTGTGTAAGGCATTTTATTGGGTGGATTAAATTTCCTTCCTCCATGTTCGCCACCTATGATACGCATTTGGCAAGATCATTTAGTGAAGTGAAAAAATGTGCTGGGTATTCTGTACCTGTATTCCACTGAGCATTTCTGAAGTCTATGTTTATGAAATACTGGTAGAGTTCTTTATACAACGAGGATTGCTTATCAAGCAAACCTGATAATTGTAGTTGCACCGCTTCTCTCGACAATGAAAACTGTTCACAAATTTTCAGCAAATAGAATAATACATCTTCCGGTGTTGTATATTCAAATGTCTGCGTTAATAGAATATTGCTTCTTCCAGATGCTATTACTACAAATTCATTCTTTCTGAAATCGACGAGTAAATTTCCTTCTGCTGAAGCAGCCAGTGAATTCCGGACATCCAGAGAATATTGATGCCAGAAACGGGCCGTTGTAAATTTCCTGCTGATCCATTCTTTTATTTCCGAAGGAATGGCATATATATTATACAACTGCCATCCTGTTATGCTTTCTGATATAACTGATGACTGACTATTGACGCCATAAGACATTTTGAGCAATGCACCAGCTTCTTCGCTTTTAAATTCTTTGGAAGGAACCAGCAGGCTTTCTGAAAAATCATATGCTACCAGCACTTCATAAAACGAACTGCTAAAAACAGGATTTGAATCAATTATTTCCTGCCACCCTTTTTCATTCCATTCATCCACTGAATAATATGCTAACTGATAAAGTTCCAGTCCTGATTTATTTGCAATGGCAAAGCAAAAATGCTGTTTCCCGATCCGCAAAGAAAGTACCTTTTGCTTGTCGACGGCTGCATCAAATTCTATATGAAATAATTGTTTCAATATCTATTAAGTTGGCGTGCAATAATAGACAAAAATTTAAATATCGTAGGTTTGCCCACTTTTATGGGTGCTTTTAAAATTGTCGCAGTTTCAATTATATAAAATTTCCAGGAACAACAGGAAATAGATGATAATAATAACTTTATCACCCTTCGGGTTGAGGCAAAAGCGGCAATTATAGATGCACCCACTTTTATCAATGGCAAATTCTTTATCAAATACAAACCTTCAGGTTTCAGTTAGTAATCGGCAAATTTTAAGAATTGCCTTACCAATCAGCCTTTCTATTCTGGTTCCGCAATTCAATTTCATTACCAATAATATTTTTCTGGGACATTATAGCCAGGAAGCCTTGGCGACGGCAAGTATTACTGGAGTTTTTTACCTGATTTTTGCAATGATTGGCTTTGGATTGAATAATGGTTTACAAACCCTGATTGCAAGGAGAGCCGGAGAAAATAAACCTGAGGAAGTTGGGAAATTGTTTGGTCAGGGAGTTTATATTTCGTTAGCTATTGCTTTTGTTTGTATTCTAATTACCTGGTTGTTGGCACCCGTTATTCTGAAAGCAGTCTTACATTCTGATACAATTGCCAAGGACTCTATAGAATATTTAAAAATAAGGATTTGGGGACTGCCTTTTTTGTATGTGTATCAAATGAGAAATGCTCTTTTGGTCGGAACTAATAACAGCAAATATTTAATTAGTGGTGCCATTGCTGAAACCGTTGCCAACGTAGCATTTGACTATCTTTTTATATTTGGCCATTATGGTTTCCCTGAAATGGGTTTGAATGGAGCAGCCGTGGCCTCAATCATTGCGGAGTTTACTGGTATGTTAGTTGTGTTTTTGGTCATTCATAAAAAAGGAATCGGCAATCGGTTTTCGTTATTCAAGCATTTTTATTGGAATAAGAAATTAAGCAAGCAACTTTTTGCTATCTCATTGCCAATAATTCTTCAGCTTGCTTTTAGTGTAATGAGTTGGGAGTTCTTTTTCATCCTGATTGAACATCATGGGCAAACTGATCTTGCTATTTCCAATGTTATGCGAAATGTATTTGGTTTAACAGGCTGTCTTACCTGGGCTTTCGCAGCTACAAGTTCTGCTATGGTTAGCAATATAATTGGACAAGGAAAACAGGAACATGTAAAATCTCTTATTCTAAAGATTGTCAAGCTAAGTACTGGCTCTGCTTTAATAATGGCTTTATTAATTAACCTGTTCCCAGGAGTACTAATTTCTGTTTTTGGCCAGTCGGAATTATTTATAACTGCTGCCATTCCTGTTATTAGGGTAGTCTCAGTTGCTATGATCTTTATGTCTTTCTCAGTAGTATTTCTTAATGCAATAACAGGAACTGGCAACAGCCGGATGACACTTTTGATAGATGCTGTAGCAATTATTCTTTACTGCATTTTTATTTATCTCATTCTGGAAAAATATAACCTCTCCATCACTTATGGCTGGATGGGTGAATGGATTTATTGGGGAAGCATTTTCATACTTTCCTGGTGGTATCTGCGCAAGGGTAACTGGAAGAATAAAAATATCTAAAACTCCTTTGAATATTCAACACCAACTTCTCCTGTAAATTTTGCAATGGGTGGATTTAATTTGGAAAGAGAAATGTCAATCTTCTTTATCGATGGATAAGTTTTGTGCAACAAATCAGCAACTTCCATTACAAAAGTTTCTAACAACTCACGGGGCTTTTGCATTTCTTCCTGTAAAATTGAAAACAGGCTGGCATAATTCACCGTTTCAGCTAATTCATCAATAAGTTCTCCGCCCGGGTCGTATGAAACAGCGAGGTTTACTTCAAACTCATTTCCCGTTTTTTGTTCTTCTTCAAACAAGCCATGAAAAGCAAAAAAGCGAACCTGATTTAAGTAAATAGTTAAAAGGCTATTCATAATCTAAGTTAATGCGATTCTTTTGCGCTAAGATATCGTTCAGCATCCAACGCTGCCATACAACCAGTCCCAGCAGCTGTTACTGCCTGACGGTAAACTTTATCCTGTAAATCTCCTGATGCAAACACACCTTCTACATTAGTTTTTGTTGTACCCGGAATTGTTTTCACATATCCTGCATCATCCATTTCGAGGAAATGTTTAAATATTTCTGAGTTTGGCTGATGACCAATTGCCACAAAAAAAGCATTTACCGGAATTTCCAGCTTCTCTCCTGTTTGGTTATTTTTAATGCGAACAGCTTCTACTTTTTTATCACCCAGCACTTCGTCTGTTTCGCTATGCCAGTATATTTTAATATTTGATGTTTTCATTACTCTGTCCTGCATTACTTTGCTTGCCCGCATTTCGCCACGGCGAACAATCATATGAATCTGAGAACAGATCTTAGATAAATACAAGGCTTCTTCGGCTGCAGTATCTCCTGCGCCAACGATAGCAACTTCTTTTCCTTTAAAAAAGAACCCATCACATACAGCACAGGCACTTACACCATATCCATTTAGTCTTTGCTCACTTTCTATGCCAAGCCATTTTGCTGAAGCACCTGTTGAGAGAATTACTGCATCAGCCTCAATCCATTTCTCTTCATCAATCTGCACTTTATGTACATCACCGGAAAAGTCAACTTTTGTTGCCAATCCGTAACGTATATCTGTTCCCATACGGGCAGCTTGTTTTTCAAAATGCACCATCATATCGGGGCCCTGAATTCCATCGGGATAGCCCGGATAGTTTTCAACCTCTGTTGTAATAGTTAGCTGTCCTCCTGGTTGAATTCCCTGGTATAAAACAGGGTTTAGTCCTGCTCTTGCTGCATAAATCGCTGCTGTATAGCCTGCCGGTCCTGATCCAATGATCAAACAATGTACTTTCTCGTTTGTATCCATTCTTATAATTTGTCTTGTAATAAAAGTTTGTAAAAATAGCGCATAATCGGTTATCTATTATGTCTGCTTGACGACCATGTGGAAGGGAAAGGCAAGAACACGGATGTGAAAGATTGGATGGATAAACACAGATTCTTTTGCTTCGCAAAAAGGATGATATTCATGCTAAAATTCAGCAAAGTTGGATAGTTCATGTTTATCATAGTCTGACGACTGGAAGTCATCTGATTTGTTCAATCTGTGTGCTAATTTTCTTTTCTTAATTAAATTTGCAAATACTTCTGAACTAAAACAACCTCAACTTTAATTGTCCTGCCGGATATATTCGATAGCGGCATGTAAATGTCTGGCTGCTCTTTTAGTCCAGGTTATTTTTCTTTTTGCCATTACCAGCCTTTTGCCATCTTTACCACTTCTTCATGGCTGTAGGTTTCACCTTTTTTCACTTCTTCCATTGCTTCTTCTATTTCTTTGTTGTATTGTTCTATGCTGATGCGACCCGGCTTTTCCTCTCTGCCTTTTAGAAATGTTTTCAGCATTTGTACTACAGACTTTTTCTCTGCTTCATTCAATTGAGTAAAATAGTTGAACATCTCTTTGTCTAATGCATTTGGCATTGTATGCAAGGTTTTTACAAATTTAATTCATTAATCTGTTAATCAAAAGTTGTTGTAAAATCCTTCCTGAATGGCTTTTAATCTAGTATAGGGTTTCTGTTATTTGTCGATTTACGGGCATCTTCTAATTCACAGATTCTGCACAGAACAACGCCGAGTGCCACAAAACCAACACACAAGGCTTTCTGACACATCGGCTGAGAAAGAGTCTTTCCCAAAATAAAACAACCCCGGCTAAAAGCCGGGGCAGTTTATACTAAACCCATCTAATTTAGAATTTATTAGCCTAAGTATGCTTTCAAAGCACTGCTATATCTGGCTTTTTGAAGAC
>JBBSJN010000033.1:0-19270 GCA_038257235.1 Chitinophagales bacterium | reverse complement strand
TTGTTACATCATGCCAGGGAATTTTTAAGGAATCGCAGTCTTTTTTCCAGTATTGGGTTTTCCATGCAGGTACAGAACCATCAAATACAACTTGTTTGATCTTAACTAATTTCGACAAAGTTTTCATATAAAGTTTTGGATTCTTGGATACTACCAATAAATCTATTTCAGGAATGGTTTCCATTGGTGAATAATTAATTGTTTCGTTCATCAATAAAATACTTTTGCCTTTGTAAGCAATGTAATTATCGACCATTGCAAATTGATCGAGAGATGGCACATCACTAATTCTGTATAAAATTCTTGATGGTTTTAAATGGAAGTTTCGGGCAAAATCATCGGCCAATAGATCTGAATCACCAACGAAATGATAACTTCTTCCATCTACAAAATCAATAGCCGTTTTCTGCGGCACATTGTACACAATTATTTTCTGCTGGTTATTACTATTGATGAATGCAACAGAACGTAACGTTACAAAACCGAATAGAGAAATCAACCCAACTTTTAAACTGGTGCTGGATCTTTCCATCAGCCAATAAGTAATGGCGATGGCAAAACCAAATAAAAGAACTGTTTGCAGAATGGTTATTTGTAAGCCATCCCACAGCGAGAATTTAATTGTTTCAATCTTTTCGATATAAGTATTCATTATCCAAATAAGCCTGGTTAGCAGTTTGCCAAAGAGCAGCGCCGCTGCCGGAATAAAGGAGATAACGCAAAGAAAAATTTCTCCCAATAGTATAGCACTTGATAAAGGAACAGCGAGAAAATTAGTCAGCAGAAATAAATTGGGAAACTGGTGGAAATGATAAATGCCCAACGGCACCGTTAGCACTTGTGCAGCAATAGTAACAGCATTTAACTTCCATATAAAATCCAGCGGTTTGTTTTTAATGTAAAACCAATTATAAACAGGCCGCATGAAAATGATAATGCTTAATACTGCTGCGTAGGATAATTGAAAGCCAACATCCCATAGAAAATATGGATTGATGCAAAGCAGTATAAAGGCAGATACTGCCATCGTATTAAAAATGGACGGTTTTCTGGATAACGAATCGCCGATCACAATACAAGTAAACATTAAAGCCGACCGAAGAATAGAAGGCTGTGCTCCCGCCAACAAACTGAATATCCACAAACCGGTAATAATTAAAATAGGCCTTAGCCAACGGGTCTTTTTTCTTTTTTGTAATGGCTTTAGCAGCATTGACAGCAACCAATAAATTAAACCAAGATGTAGCCCGGAGATGGCGATGATATGTACAACTCCGGTGTTTGTGTATGATTGCACCAACGATTGCTCCAGGTCATCTTTATAACCGATGAGCAAAGCTTCTGCAAGGCCGAGTTCTTTTTTACTTTGAATATTGGCGCGGAGGATGTTTAATACTTTTTGCCGGGTATTGTAAATGAAAGCTCTGAACGAGTTTTGTTTTTCTCCTTCCAATAGTTCAAATTCTTCGGATTTTAAATAAACCTGATGTGTTATTCCCTGAAACAGGCAATATCGTTTGTAATCGAACCCGCCGGGATTGCCGGAGTTCTTTATTTCCTGCAACGATTTTTTGAAAACTAATTGAGAACCATATTGCAAGTTGAGTGCAGAGTCTTTTTTAAAGTAAATGATGATCTTGCCTTTTACTGGAATGGTGGAATCGTTTTGGAACAAGTATTGAACGTTGGCATTTGCCTTATTTGATTTTATTTTTTCTATCGGTGGCTCATCTATCGTAACAACAAGACCAGATTTTGGCTGATAAAAATTACCAAGCCATTCCTGATTATGGCGGATATCTTTTTGCCAGGCAAGCAAAGCTCCAAAGGAGAAAAATAACAGTGCGGTAAACAAGCCATTTACCACTGCCAGCCTGAAACGACTAAAAAAAGGAATAATAAAGAAGCATAACAATGAAATAATGGCGACGACAAATAAAATACTTAACAGCTTTATTGAAAGCTGGAGCCGCCATTGCACTATAATACCGATCATCGTTGACAGCAGTAATTTCAGAATGGGAGTCTTCTTCCAGAAGTTGGATCCGTATTTAACCATACTGAAAAATAAAAAGCTCTTTTTATACTAACAATACTACTTTCCGGGTATATGAATGCCAGAAACTGACTTAAATGGGGAAAGTTTGCAATTCTTCTGCCTTTACTTTGTTTTCGACATATTTACGGTAAGGGATGTTTTGGACCTTGCTGCTAAGCCAACCAGGGTAATTAAAAATGCTGAAAGTGATTTGTTGGACGACATCATCTTTGTTTTGTTCAAAAACCTGTAACGCTTTTTCATACTCTTTGATCTTTGCTTTTTTATCTGTCAGGTAAAAGCTGCGTTTCAGGCATTGCACAAGGGCGGTTTCGAAAGGATGTTTCTTTTTTCTTTTATAGAAATAAGTGTAAGTAGCTCTGTATTCAGCATCGAATAAACGATCATTATTCATGCTGAATGTAATTAGTAGCAATAGAATATGTGCAATAGCCGTATGCTCTTTTCTGGTGCCATCTTTAAAATAGCTGTTCCCTCTTTTTACAAAATATAAGGCGTCATTATGTTGTTCCAGAGCAAAACATGCAATGCCTAATGAAAAATTCAGGGTACGGTTCAGGTCAGCATTCAGCAGCGGTTCCCATTGGCGGTATCTGGTTTTCATATATAGAACCAGTTTTTTTACATCGTTATACCGGGCAGTCTTGTTGTAGATTTTATTTAGTGCAAGGTATTTAATGGCTTCAAAATTGGCTCGTTGAAGCGGGTCATCAATAAACTTATTCAATGGATTATTAAAGCTGTCGATAACAAACTTATAATCGCCGTTTAAAATACCCGTATAGTTGATCATGTACAGGAGTTCTATATAAAATTCACCGTCTTTCTTAATGTATTGCGTATTGTTTTCCCAGTCTGTCAATGCTTCTTTTAAAAGTGGCATTGCATTTTCAATGTCATTCCGCAGGTATAATAACGTCGCCTTACTAAGGTGGTAGTAATGCCGGAACCAGAATGATTTTACATGTTTTTTTATATTGGTTTTGTTTACAACTTCCAGCAAAAAAGTTATTCTTTGTTTCAGGTCATCATCAATATCAAAATGTGATTTTCTTTTTAGTAGTAATACTTCAGTGTAAATATCCCGGAGAGTGATCATTTCGGCATATTCATTATAAGTAATGGTCCGGCCTTTGAAAACAGCATGCAGATCTTCATACTGCATTTCAGAACTGCCCGATAGAATCATTTTTTCAAACTCCGTAATCAGCATGGTTAGTATGGGATACAATTCAGATGCTCTGGCTTTTGTTACAGTTTTCTTCCATAATGCGTTTGCTCCATCAATCAATCCTCTTTTTCGCAGCACTCTGATAAGCAGTATCTGGTTATAGAGTTCATGGCTGATGGAGTTCCGGCTATCATGTTGCGAAATGGCTTCACCAACTATGTTTTGCAGGTAATGCTTCTGGAATGCAATATTCTTTTTACTGATGGCAGGGGAGAATTTTTTTATAATGGCAGCTTCGTCATAGACTTTTTGCTTTGCAATAGCATCAAATAATTTCAAGTAGAGTTGTTTAGCGTCAGGTTTTTTGAAAACAAAATTCCTTTTGAGATAGGTCTTCTCGGCACTTTTTAATGATTGGATCAATTGCCAAAGAGAATCAGACGATGTCTTCACATTTTTATTTTGGGTTAAGCTAAGCTGTTAGAAAAATATAATAGCAATATACACCAAATTAAAAAGACATCCATTAATGCAATATATTATTGATTATCAATACAATATAATTATAATTGTTTAAAAATAGGGGCAATATGAAACAAATAAATTGTCAAATAAAAAATTCCAACGGGTTGGCTCAATTGTATTTTTAAATATCGAAAGCAGTGAAAGTTTTAATAAACCTGAGTAACAATATTAAAAAACCAAAACCAACTGCCGGGTCTTTTTCAAACCATTAACCTTTAAGCCTCAAACCCGCCACTCCGATCTGAAAAGAAAAGAGTGACGGGTTTTTGCTTTTTTAACAGCAGATCATTTACTGAGGTACATGCTCCTGTCCTTATAAAGCTTTCTGAAATAAGGATCTCTCAGGTCTTTAATAAAACGGATGGCTTCGCCGGTGCTTTTCATTTCTGGTCCCAGTTCTTTATTTACATTAGGAAACTTATCGAAACTGAAGACGGGTTCTTTTATTGCAAAGCCGGTAAGCTTTTTTTCGTAGGTGAAGTCTTTGATTTTATGAGTGCCAATCATAACTTTTGTTGCAATGTTCAAATAAGGAATCTGGTATGCTTTGGCAATAAAAGGTGTAGTTCTGGATGCTCTTGGGTTTGCTTCAATCACATATACTTTGCCATCTTTAATCGCAAACTGAATATTAATTAATCCGCGGATGTTTAATTCTCTAGCAATCTTCTCTGCATACTCTTCCATGGTATGCACAATCAATGGCGTAAGATTAAATGCAGGCAATACTGCATTACTATCGCCACTATGAATACCGGCTGGTTCAATATGTTCCATTACTCCCATCACATGAAAATCATCTCCATCAAATATGCCATCTATCTCTGCTTCCTGGCAACGATCTAGAAAGTGATCAATTAGAATTTTATTACCCGGTAAATGTTTTAATAAACTCACAATCGCTTTTTCAACTTCATCATCATTTAGAACAATTCTCATTCGCTGCCCACCCAATACATAAGAAGGTCGAACCAGAACAGGGTAGCCCACTTTATTCGCTACAGCAATGGCTTCATCTACATCTTCAGCGGTGCCATAATTCGGATAAGGTATTTCCAGTTCTTTTAACCGGTCGCTGAAGCGGCCACGATCTTCTGCAATGTCCATACTGTCGTAAGAAGTGCCGATGATCTTAATTCCTTTTTCATGTAATTTTTCTGCAAGCTTTAAAGCAGTTTGTCCGCCTAACTGAACAATAACTCCATAAGGTTTTTCATGTTCAATTATTTCCCAAAGATGTTCCCAGTAAACCGGTTCGAAATACAATTTATCAGCCATGTCAAAATCGGTACTCACTGTTTCTGGATTACAGTTTACCATGATGGATTCGTACCCAGCTTCTTTAATTGCTAATAATCCATGTACACAGCAATAATCAAATTCAATACCCTGACCAATACGATTGGGGCCAGAGCCCAGGACTATTATTTTCTTTTTGTCTGAAACTATACTTTCATTATGATTGCCAGCTTCGAATGTTGAATAGAAGTAAGGCGTTTTTGCTTCAAATTCTGCAGAACAAGTGTCTACCATTTTAAACACCCTAGTAATTCCTGCTGCTTTTCTTTTTTGATAAACGTCTTCTTCATTGCCATGATTGGTAATGCGGCTGATCTGTTCATCACTAAACCCATTCACTTTTGCTTCTCTCAATAATTCAAGCGGTAGATCCGCCAGATCATATTTGGCCATTTCTTTTTCGAGGTTCACAATTTTTTGTATCTCATAAAGAAACCATCTGTCAATGCCATTGGTAGCTTTTGAAATACTACTAACTGATAATCCTGCCATTAATGCATCTTTGATTCTAAAGACCCGATCCCATTTTGGTGTTTTAATGTATTCTAATAATTCTTCTGCATGCATCAGACTCTTACCATAATAGCCTAGTCCAACTGCATTATTCTCCAGGCTCTGACAAGCTTTTTGAATGGCTTCAGTAAAGCTTCTGCCGATTCCCATCACTTCACCCACACTCTTCATTTGAAAGCCAAGTGTATCATCAGCCCCTTTAAACTTATCAAAATTCCAACGGGGTATTTTTACAATTACATAATCCAGTGCAGGTTCAAAATAGGCGGAAGTAGATTTTGTGATCTGGTTTTCTAACTCATCAAGGTTATAACCGATTGCCAGCTTCGCAGCAATTTTTGCGATGGGATAACCCGTTGCTTTACTTGCTAACGCAGATGAACGACTTACTCTTGGATTTATTTCAATTGCCAGTACTTCTTCTGTATCAGGATTCAATGCAAACTGAACATTGCAACCACCGGCAAAATTTCCCAGGTCCCGCATCATTTTTATGGCGGTATTACGCATCAGTTGCATTGCCGTATCACTTAAAGTCATAGCCGGGGCCACGGTAATTGAATCTCCTGTATGTACTCCCATCGGATCGAAATTCTCAACCGTACAGATAATGGCTACATTGTCTGCTGAATCCCGCAATAATTCCAGTTCAAACTCTTTCCATCCCAACACTGCTTTCTCTACAAGCACTTCGTGTATTGGGCTGGCAGTTAATGCCCGGTTTAATGCTTCATCCAGATTCTCTTTTTTAAACACCAATCCGCCACCATTGCCTCCTAGTGTGAAGGATGGACGTAGAACCAGTGGAAATCCAATTTCCTGTGCAATCTCTTTTCCTTTAAGATAGGAGTTGGCAATTTTTCCTTCAGCTACAGTAATCCCCAATTCAATCATCCACTTTCTGAACTTTTCCCTGTCTTCCGCTTTTTCAATGGCTTTTATATCAACACCAATCAGGCGTACTTTATATTGCTCCCAGATGCCAAGCTCTTCTACTTCTTTGGCAAGGTTTAGCGCAGTTTGCCCTCCCATAGTAGACAAAACCGCATCAATATCATTTTCCTGAAGAATTTGTTCTATGCTTTCCACAGTTAATGGCAACAGATAAACTCTGTCAGCCATCATAGGGTCTGTCATGATGGTAGCAGGATTACTGTTGATAAGAATAACTTTAATTCCTTCTTCTCGCAAACTTCTTGCTGCTTGTGTTCCCGAGTAGTCGAATTCGCAGGCTTGACCGATTACAATAGGGCCGGAGCCGATGATCAATACTGATGTAATGGAATTGTCTTTTGGCATTTTTTTTTTATTCCCTCTTGAAAAGAGTGAGGTTGGTTGAACAAATTGCGCAAAACTAAGGGAATAGCAGGTTAAATCGGGAGCAAGAAAGGATTATTTTTTAAAAGCCTTTTGTAGGTGCTGGTCGGGGAATTTTTCGGTAGGAGAGAGAGTAAGTTGAATCATATATGTTTACATTCCGGGCAATTAAGTCAGTGATATAATTTTTTAATTCTTCTGAGCTGCTATACGTTTTACGAACTGAAAAATCCTCACCTACAGTTCTTACTCTTAATGTATCATTTTTCATATCGATCGCTGCCATGTAATAAACTCTTTGTTTTCTGGCAACCTCTCTTCTGCTTTTTCTGTTCCATTCAAGAATAAGCACATCAGCTACTATATTCATATATCGCTGCGATCCTATATAAGAGGTAAAACCTGTGAAGTAAGCAGTATCAGGTAAGATCGTATTCCCTTTGATTGCTTTTCCATAACGGATAATATTGTATGTGGAATCCGTATTTTTTGTGAGATCTAATGCTTCAATCCCAAACATATCGCTAAAATCTTTTATGATGCCATACCAATAACCGTATAAACTTGTATCAACAGGTTCTATTGGTTTTTTTTCCAAAGCCACTGGCGACTCAAATGGACATGCATATAATAGGAAGCATACTGGCAATAGCCATACTATTCTTTTCATAACTGTTGTTTAAAGCCTAAAAGATACAAAGAATGATCTGAATAGCCCACACTGCAATGACAAAATAGTTTGTGATGCTTATTTTTGCGTATGCAATTGAAGGTTTTATGTCTGACGTTACTCATTTCTATTTCGTTGTTTCTCCCGGCTCAATCAGATACTTATCCTAAAGATTATTTCCGAAATCCATTGGGTATCCCAATGGATCTGTCTGCCAATTTTGGTGAATTAAGATCTAATCATTGGCATATGGGATTGGATATAAGAACGCAGCAAAAAGTAAATCTGCCGGTATATGCTGCTGCTGAGGGATATATTGCACATATCGGTGTCCGTTCGCAAAGTTTTGGACGATTTATAATTATCAATCACCCAAACGGCCTCTCAACTTTATATGCACACCTGAACGATTTTTTTCCGGAACTGGAAAAGTATGTGAATGAACAACAGTACGCAAAACAAAGCTGGGCTATTGAGATTGATTTTACAAAAAATCAATTCCCTGTTAGTAAAGGAGCCTTTATTGCATATAGTGGCACTACAGGAGGTTCGATGGGGCCACATTTACATTTTGAAATTATAGATACCAAAACAGATAAAAGACTGAATCCTTTATTATTCAATTTCCCCATGACGGATAATTTAAGACCAACGATTTTGAAGCTGGTGGTGTATGACCGTAATAAATCTGTATTTGATCAGACTCCTGTTTTTCATACAGCAAAAAATACAGACAGTGGTTACATCCTGCCAAAAGAAATGCTGATGAAGACCGGACTTTCAAAAATGAGTTTTGGATTACAGGCGTATGATAAAATGACAAGCCGCAGCAGCCAGAATGGAATTTACTCGGCTAAATTGTTTTTTGATAGTGAAGAGCAGGTAAAGTTTGTGCTGGATAGTATTGATTATGATGAAACAGTTTATATCAATGCACAGATTGATTACAAGTATAAATACAATGGTGGTTCATACCTGCAACATTTATCAAAGTTGCCGGGAGACCATGGGCCTGTATATAAAAAAATAAACGGAGATGGGGTGATTACATTTACAGATACATTGGTTCACACTGTTCATATTGAAGTTTCTGATGCTCATGGAAATATTTCGCAGTTAAAATTTCAGGTGCAGTTTGATGAGAACCTGGCAAAAAATTATTCTTACAGAGCGGATAATAATCGCTTTGTTCCAAACAAGGTAAATGCATTGCAAAAAAGCGAATTTGATTTTTATCTTTCTGATAAAGCATTGTACGATACGGTTTCACCGGTGTACTATTCTATTCCAGAAGCAACGCCTTATACTTTTTCGGCAGCACACCAGGTTGGTAATTCTTTTGTGCCAATACATGACAATGCAACCATAAGGATAAAACTGAATAAACAGGTGCCAGAGCAATGGCAGGATAAATTATTTATTGTTAAGAAAAATAATAACGGTGTAACCGTTCGCAAAGCCGTGTGGATGGGCCAGTGGTTGTCTGTATTATTCGGAGGATTTGGCAAATACCAGATACAGGCAGATGTGATGCCACCGGGCATCAATGAACTAGGAAAAGGAGATACTGTGAATCTTAGCAGGGCAAGCCGAATTGTCTTTACACCAACAGATAATTTCGGATTGAAGAAATTTGACGTAACGCTGGATGGGAAATGGCTGCTATTTACAAACGATAAATCAAGGAACTGGATTTATAAATTTGATGAACGTTGTCCTTATGGTGTGCATGAATTAAAAGCAAGGGCGGAGGACCTTGCCGGCAATGTTACAGAAAAAACATGGTGGTTCAGAAGAGAAGCTTATGCGCCACCGCTACCAAAAAAGAAATCGAGTTCATCCAAAAAGAAAGCTCCGGTTAAAAAGAAAAATTAATTATGGTAACACTAAAAGAAGGCGATAAAGCCCCTGCATTTACTGGAAAAGATCAGCATGATAAAAAGGTATCACTGTCGGATTACAAAGGGAAGAAGGTGGCTTTATATTTTTATCCGGAAGATGATACACCTACCTGCACCATTCAAGCCTGCAACCTGCGGGATAATTATGCATTGCTGAAGAAAAATGGATTTGTAGTGATTGGTGTAAGCCCGGATGAAGCAAAAAAGCATAAGAAATTTGAAGCGAAATACAAACTACCTTTTACTTTAATTGCTGACCCTTCTCATGTTATTTTAGAAAAATATGGTGTCTGGGATCAGAAGCAGATGTTTGGAAATAAATATATGGGAGTACTCCGCACCACATTCGTCATTGATGAAAAAGGGATCATCAGTAAGGTTTTTCAGCGGCCAAAGAGTAAAGCTCATGCTGAAGAAATCATTGAAAGTATGAAGTAGTCCAAAAAATGAAAACCGTAATTATAAATGAAAACTCATGGCTGGCAAAAATAGCTGCCGCAAAAATGAAGTCAACCAAAGTAGCCATTGTGTTTGGCAGCACTATTCACCTTCATAATACAAGCAAGGAAGATTTTTTGAAAGATACCGAATGGGTATGTCATGAGCTGCAACATGTGGAACAATATAAACAGCATGGTTCCGTTGGTTTTGTATTCAAATATTTGTTTGATTGGATGAAAAACGGTTACTATAACAACCGCTTTGAAGTAGAAGCCCGGAACAATGAAAAGAATGTGAAGTTGCTGAAAAAATACAAGATTCATTAAATCACCCATTCAACTTCGCCAAAATTGAATTCTTCTTCATTGGAATGTTGAACAACTAGTTTTCCCTCGGGAGAAACGGATTTTATTGTTGCTTCAAATACACGGCTATCTTTTTTAAGTTTCACCTTTTCATTTAATTTATAAAGATGATGTAAGTACTGATTGCAGATTGATTCAAATCCTGAGTTCATCAGTTCCCGAAATTTTTCATCTAAAATAATACAAAGCTCTTTTGCCAATGAAACTACTTTAAAATCATTACCGGTTATTTGCTTTAACGAAACCGGATTTGGTAAATGTGGAGAGAACGATGTTTGATTAATATTAATACCCATACCACATATTGCCCATTCCCAATTGCCGCTGCTGCGTATGATATTCTCTATTAAGATTCCTCCTGCCTTTCTGTCCTGCCAGTAAATATCATTTGGCCATTTTATTTTAGTAGCATCACCAGCATGGTTCATAAAAAATTGTTGCAGCGCCACTGCTACACAGGCACTCAATTGAAATTGTTGTGTAATCAGTAGTGGCTGTGGATTTATAACTATGCTGAGGGCAATATTTACATCTTTTTGGGATACCCAAACCTTGCCCCGTTGTCCTTTTCCGGCCAGCTGTTCATGGGTAAAGATGGCCATCCCAGTTTGTGCCATTCCCGCATGAATCTGTTGCCGGGCATAGTTGTTGGTACTGTCAACCGATTGCAGTTCAACGAATGGCGTACCAATGGTATGTATGGCGGGAGGTTGTGGCAATTAATTGCTATTTTTGACAAAGTAATGAAGTTTATGGATTAGGTATGATTATTCGTCTTATTACGACGCAACCTGTTCTTAAACAATATACAATAATCGAAAAATAATTTCTATTTGGAACAATTGACATCGCTGTCTAACCGCAAAAAGAAAAGCCTGTCTGCCGCACAGGCAGGTGCCGCACGGTTAACGAGGAAATCGAAAATCATCAAAACCATAATTGCAGCTATACAGGAAAAGAAAGGTGAGCATATCATTTCTCTTGACCTCAGAAAAATTAATGAGGCAGTGGCAGATTTTTTTATCATTTGCGAAGCAAATAATTCTACCCAGGTAAAAGCTATTGCAAATAATATAGAATATCAGGTGGAAGAAAATTGTAGTGAAAAGCCTTATCATCACGAAGGATTTCAACAACTGCAATGGGTGTTGGTGGACTACGTAAATGTAGTGGTGCATGTAATGTTACATGAAACCCGCAAATTCTATCAATTAGAAGAAATGTGGAGTGATGCAGTCGGCCAGGAGCATAATGAGTAATGTTAAAAAACAATACCTGCTACAACTTTTTGATTTGTTAATCATTATTTAGTAGGAACAACAAGAAAAAATATATGTCACAAGAATCAAATAATAGAAACGACAACAGACCACCAAGATTTGGCAATAAACCTCCGGGCAGTGGAGAAGATCCGAATAAAGCACCCAAAAAAGGTCCGAAATTCAGTATTTACTGGATATATGCAATCATTTTTGCTGTGTTGATTGGTTTCCAGTTCTTCGGGCCATTTTCTCCAAATATGGCTAAAATCTCGTCGCTTGAGTTTAAAAACATTTTAATAAATAACAGGTCGGATGTTGTCAAATACGACCTGATTGATAACAAAAAAACGGTTAAAGTTTATCTGACCAAAGAAGGTGTTTCCAGGTATGATCAAAAACTTGAAAAAAGCGTTAGTGGAAAGATAAGTGAAGAAGGACCTCACATGTATTTTAGCATAACAAGTGGAGAAGCTTTTGAAAAAGAGATGAGTGATTTTTATAAAGCCAACACAACTATAAGTGAGGTACCGAAGTTCCCTAAAAATGACAGAGACTGGTTCGGCGGTATTCTCCAGTTCTTATTGCCAGTATTATTGTTCGTAGGTCTTTGGATATTGTTGATGCGTAAGATGGGCGGAGGCGCCGGTGGCGGAGCTGGTGGTCCCGGTGGAATATTTAATATCGGAAAATCAAAAGCAACATTATTTGATAAAGGGACGAAAGTTAATATCACATTTGCTGATGTGGCCGGATTGGATGAAGCAAAGGTAGAAGTGATGGAGATTGTTGACTTTTTAAAGAATCCAAAGAAGTACACTAATCTTGGAGGTAAAATTCCAAAAGGTGCTTTATTGGTTGGTCCTCCGGGTACGGGTAAAACTTTATTGGCAAAAGCTGTTGCAGGCGAAGCACAGGTTCCGTTCTTTAGTTTGAGCGGATCAGATTTTGTAGAAATGTTTGTAGGTGTTGGTGCCAGCCGTGTAAGAGATTTGTTCAAGCAGGCAAGAGAAAAAGCTCCCTGTATTATATTCATCGATGAGATTGATGCCATTGGCCGTGCAAGAGGAAAGAATGCAATGATGAGTAATGATGAAAGAGAAAGTACATTGAACCAATTGTTGGTTGAAATGGATGGCTTTGGTACAGATGTGGGAATTATAGTTGTTGCAGCCACTAACCGTCCGGATGTATTGGACACCGCATTGTTAAGACCGGGTCGTTTCGACAGGCAGATCACCATTGATAAACCCGATCTTGTTGGTCGTGAAGCAATTTTCAAAGTGCATCTGAAACCAATTAAGATTTCAAAAACGTTGGATATTCATAAGTTGGCAGAACAAACTCCGGGTTTTGCCGGTGCTGATATTGCCAACGTATGTAACGAAGCTGCATTGATTGCTGCGAGAAAGGATAAACAAGCTGTAGATATGCAGGATTTCCAGGATGCAGTGGACAGAGTGATTGGTGGATTAGAAAAGAAAAACAAGATCATATCCCCGGAAGAAAAAAAGATCATTGCTTTCCACGAAGCAGGACATGCTGTTTGTGGATGGTATCTTGAACATGCTTATCCCTTATTAAAAGTTACTATTGTTCCAAGAGGTACTGCTGCTTTAGGATATGCTCAATACACACCAAAGGAACAATACCTGTATAATATTGATCAGCTTACCGATCAGATTTGTATGACATTGGGCGGAAGAGCCAGCGAAGAAATTTTCTTCAATAAGATTTCTACGGGTGCACAAAATGATTTGCAGCAGATTACCAGAACAGCTTATGCAATGATTACTGTGTATGGAATGAATGATAAACTGGGTAATATCAGCTATTATGATCCGCAACAAGAGAATACGTTTACAAAACCTTATTCTGACGAAACAGCCAGAATGATTGATAATGAAGTTCGCAAGTTGATTGATGAGGCATATATAAAAACCAAGAAATTGCTTGTTGAAAAGAAAGACGATGTAGAAAAACTGGCTTCAGCTCTTTTAGAAAAGGAAGTTTTATTTCAAAGTGATGTGGAGGCCTTGATTGGTAAAAGACCATTTGAAGAAAAGAAACCTTTGGCTGTTGATGATGTAGTTGCAGAAGTTCCGGATGAGAATGTAATCGTTGCAGAGCTAAAGAAAGAAGATGATAAATCAAAAGATGAACAAATAGAAAATATAGGTTTAGCCCCATCTGTATAAGCAGCAAATATGAATATTTCTCCCTCCAAGGAAAATATGTTGAAAAAAATTCGCAAGGCGTTGAGTCACTCAACGCCTTTGCCATTTCCGCAAAGCGAAGGCAATCAGCCTGTCTTTCGTTCGCTGGAACAGGAAGCGGAAGTGGAATTTGCAGAACAGTTTACCAAACTGCAGGGAAAATTTATTTACTGCATTAATCAACAGGAGCTGGCATTTCAACTGAGTAGCCTTATTAAAAAACAGGATTGGCAAAAAGTGTTTTGTGTGGAGGATAAATTGATCGAACCAATTGCTGAACAGTTTTCCGACAGAATAATAAAAACTGATCTTTCTTCCTGCGATGTTTCTATAACCGGTTGCGAATATCTTGTTGCCAGAACCGGATCAATAGTAATGAGCTCAGCACAAGCAAGTGGACGCACCACCAGTGTGTATGCACCCATTCATATTTGTATAGCATTTACAAATCAGCTGGTGTATGATATTAAAGATGCTTTAAAAGCAGCAAAAGAAAAGTATGGTGCTCATCTGCCATCCATGCTGACATTTGCCACCGGCCCCAGCCGTACAGCCGATATTGAAAAAACATTGGTAGTAGGTGTACATGGACCTAAAGAAGTGTTTTTATTTTTGGTGGAGGCGTAATTGCTATTGCAATTTTTTGCCGCATTTTCATCTTGTTAAATGAAATAAGAATTCCTGTTTTCAGACACGACGCATCTCTTTATCTCCTTTTCTCTACTGAGCTTGTCGAAGTATTACTCTTAGCTTATCTTTATACCATGACAAATCCCGGCGTTTTCCAGTTGTTCGTTTATGGCTCTCTTCGGAGTGGTTTTCATAGCCCGGTTTATGAATATATCAGCCGTTTTTTCAAATTTATTGGTGAAGCAAAAGTGCAAGGAAAGCTCTATGATATGGGTAGTTATCCGGCTGGTGTTCCTACAACGGAAGACAGCTTCATCATTGGCGAATTATACCAGGCAAAAAATGAACATGAATTTTCCTGGGCTATTGGCCAGTTGGATGATTATGAAGGAGTGACGGTGGAAGCAGATGAAATGCAATTATACCGTCGGGAGGTTACACCTGTTTTAATAAATAACCAGTCAACCCATGCTTGGATTTATTGGTTCAATGGCAGCATTACCGGAAAAAAAGAAATACTTTCTGGAGATATGTTGGAATACCTGAATGCAAAAAAATAATTGATGAAATTATCCTCTTTCCTAGTTGTAATATGCATTTTATTTACCCTTCAGTCATGTGAGTTTAGTTGTTCTGTTGGCGATAAAAAAGAAGAAGATAAGGATAAGGGAACGGCTGTTGTAAAAGATGGTGCAAGAATCTATAATAATATTCAATTAAAGGCTAGCGGCATTAAGGTAGAAAAAGCTTACCTGTTTTTAGAAAGTGGAGAAAGAGTGCCAGATGATAATTTTGTTGATTTCAACGGAACAATAAAATTAAGACTGCAACTAGCCACTGATTGGAAAGAAGAAAATGGCAAAGTATTGCTTGGTGCTTCTGAAAAAATTTTAAATGAAAAGGGGGATGTGGTGTTGCAGGAAGACGATCTTTTTTCGAAATATGCTGATGGAGTATCAGTTAAAGATTCTAAAGTGATTTTTATATCAGCTATATTGAAATTGAAAGAAGGGGCACCGCCAACATCTTTCACTGTTTTTTTTAGAGTGTGGGATAAGAGGAGTGATGCTTTTGTAGAAGGAAGCTATCAATTGTTTTCCAAATAATTAAAGAAGCCTCTTTATCAAGTGTAGCTTTCGAATACAAAAAATAAGCTGTAAATTTGAGTAATGTCTAAAACAAGAACTTTCAGAATAGTATTAAGAAAAGAACCAGAGGGTGCATATACTGCTTTGGTTCCTTCATAACCAGGTTGTATAACCTGGGGCGAAACTGTTGAAAGTGCATTGGAATGACTAAAGATGCCATTAAAAATTATATTGCCGTTTTACAAGAAGAAGGAGAGCAGATACCTGACGACAACGAAACATTGGAGTATTCTCTTCAGCTTTCTGCATAAATTATTTATTCCGCATAACACTCATTTTCCTGTCGCTGTGATTATCTTTAATTAATGAATTACTCCCCTAAAAGAATTATCCATCTACTTGAACAAAAAGGATATTTGCTTAAAAGGGTTTCAGGCAGTCATCATATTTATTTTCATCCCGATTTAAAAAAAAATCGTTGTTGTGCTAATTCATGGGAATAAAGATATTCCAAAAGGCACTTTTATGAGTATTCTAAAACAAGCAAGTATTCCCAAAGAAGAAATTTAAAAATTTCATGATCTCAAAAGGAATTAAAAATATTTATTTTCTCTCCGACTTTCACCTTGGTGCTCCGGATCATGCTGCCAGCCTTGAAAGGGAAAAACTCCTGGTTCAGTTTCTTGATGAAATAAAAGATACAACTTCAGAAATATTCCTGGTTGGTGATATGTTTGACTTCTGGTATGAATACCGGAAAGTTGTTCCAAAAGGATTTACAAGATTGCTGGGAAAGCTGGCAGAATTATCGGATGCTGGCATTACAATGCATTTTTTTGTTGGCAATCATGATATGTGGATGCGGGATTATTTTCAAAAGGAATTGAATATTCCGGTTTACTTTGAACCAAAAGAATTTGAACGAAATGGTAAGAAATTTCTGATTGGTCATGGCGACGGACTTGGTCCCGGCGATCATGGGTATAAACGATTAAAGAAAGTTTTCAGAAACCCGGTTAGTAAATGGCTGTTTGGAATTTTTCCTCCGGTTGCGGGAATGGGTCTGGCACATTATATGAGTAGAAGAAGCCGGGCACAAACAGGTTCTACAGAAGAAATTTTTCTGGGAGAAGAAAACGAATGGCTTATTATTTACTGTAAAGAGATCCTGCAGAAAAAAAAAATTGACTTTTTTGTGTTTGGGCATAGACACTTGCCGATTGATTATCGTCTATCTCCCATCTCCCCTCAAGGGAGAGGGGAAGGGGGTGAGGTCCGTTATATTAACCTGGGCGATTGGATCAGGTATTTTACGTATGCTGTATTTGATGGTGAAAAATTGGAGCTGAAATCATATAAAGGAATGGATGAGAAAATCATCCGCAACGAATGAAAAGAATTTTATACATAGCATTGATTAGCTTTATTGCATTACCCGGATTTTCTCAATCCGACACTTCTTTTCAATTACTGAAAGTGCTGAATGGCGATATTGTTGACTTCACCGTTGACAACCTGGATAATATTTACATTCTCAACAGCCGGAACCAGATAAGAAAGTATAATGCCAATGGAGATTCGGTGGCCATATTCAACGATGTAAAAAAGTTTGGAAAAGCAACACTGGTGGATGTTTCCAATCCATTGAAAGTTGTTTTGTATTATAAAGATTTTGCTACAGTGGTAATGCTTGATCGTTTTCTGAATGTTCTTAATACGATTGATCTGCGAAAGCAGAATATTTTTCAGGCAAGAGCTATTGCCCAGTCCTACGATAATAAGATATGGGTGTACGATGAACTGGAAAATAAATTAAAAAAGATTGATGAAGACGGTAAGCTGTTACAGGAAACGACGGATTTCAGACTACTGCTCAACAGAGCTATAGTGCCAACAAAAATATTTGACGAAAATAAATATGTTTATATCTACGATTCAGTAAGAGGTATAAATGTGTTTGATTACTACGGCGCATTGAAAAACAATATTCTCATTACAGGTTGGCAAAACTTTAAAGTAACGGGTAGATTTATCTTTGGTTCAAAAGCCGATACATTGTACCGCTATGATATTACCAACTTTATGTATGATGAATGGATAATGCCGGAAGAGCTTATTAAAAGCAAAGCCTTCAACTTTACTTCATCAAGACTGTATGCATTAAAGAAAGACAGTGTTGAGATTTATACTATCCGTTAACCGAATCAGTTATCCAGCTTTTTCAAAATTTCGCCAAGCTCCATATCAAACAAACCGTATTTGCCATATTCTACAACACGGCCAACTTCTTTCCCATCTTTCATTACAATAATTGTAGGCACATTTGTTATGTTCAACGCTTCAGTAAGATGACTTAGTGTTTTCTTGGCTCTGTCCACACCAATCAGTGTTACTTTTTCTTTAGAGAATCCTGAAGTTTCGAGGAGTGTATAAAATTTTGGAATGATGTTATGTGAATCTTCGCACCATGTGCCCATAAAAACTACTAACTGCACAGAATCTGCATGTTTCTTTAATCCTGCTATCGCACTGGCATTAGGCGTATAACCTTTCAGGTTTTCGGCATACCATTTAAAAGTTGTGTCACTTAATAGAACCTCCTGCGAAATAATTCCCTTCAATGATTTTTCATTCGGTCTTTCTACTAATATTTCATACTGATTTTGAGCAAAAGAAATAGTGGCTAAACCAAGGGTAAGCATTAATGCGGCAATAATTTTCTTCATAATTTAATAATAAAAAGTAAAAATAACGGTGAATGGCCAAAAGATGATACCATCTGACAAAATATAAAATAAAAATAACAGATGAAAGGAGGGATGTTAAAGTTGCTTGCAGGCAGGTTATAAATTCGCCTTTAATTCCAGCAAAAAGCCTTTTATTTTTTCCAACGACTGTATCATGCCAAATTTCTCTTCGGCTTTTTTATTATTCTTTAAAAAATCTTTAGCTCCTTCAATAGTGTATTTGCGGCGGCGAAGTAAATCGTAGATCATCACCAGGTTTTTTATATCAACCGGGCGAAAGAAACGGTCGCCTTTTCTGTTCTTACGGGGTTTTAAAATGTCGAATTCAGTTTCCCAATATCTTATCAGCGATTGATTTTCTCTGAACATACCAGCCACTTCGCCAATAGAGTAATATTGTTTTTTAAAAAGAATATCATCTTCCGGTATTTGCAGCAGATCTGCATTCAAAGCAATTTCTTTTAACGACTTACGGCCTCTTTTACCTGTAATAGTAGATTTTTCAATAACCGGAGTTTCAGGAATATCTTCTTTTGTTATTGCTTTCTCTTCCGCTGTGGCCGGTAGTGGTGCAACAGGAATATTTTCAATTTCTTCCACAGCTGCAAAATCAAATGTTATTTGTGATAATCCTTTTCCCATGCAGTGTAAAGATACAACCAGTTTATTGCCTATAAGCAAGGATAGTAATGTGTGGAAAAAAAGAAACAAGCAATAAAAAATCAGCAGACTTGCAACTCGCAGCTAATAACTCATAGCCGTATTTTAATCCAAACTCTGATTCGATGCAGCAGCTTTTTTCAGCAACAGATCAAATTGTTCCGGAGTAAGATCATTAAAGAAAAAGTAAATCGGGTTTATTTTATCACCGTATTTATGCACTTCGTAGTGGCAATGCGGTCCGGTGGACTTACCAGTGTTTCCCACCCAGCCAATCACTTCGCCACGTTTAACGGCTTGTCCGTTTCTCACTTTTACTCTTACCATATGGCCGTATAAAGTTTCATAACCATATCCGTGACTGATAATAACATGGTTGCCATAGCCATTGCCTGCATTACCAGCGGTA
>JBBSJN010000032.1:0-19318 GCA_038257235.1 Chitinophagales bacterium | reverse complement strand
ATCCTGTGTGGCACCAACAAGCCGGACAGCCCTGCCTTCCTTATTACGTATTATGTACCCCTTATCATGTATGTAGATACAACTTTTATCGTCTCTAAGCACACGGCATTCAATTTCATAAAAAATTTTATCGGCCGAGTTAATTATTTCCTCTGTTACCCGCTTTACCCTTTCTTTATCTTCAGGATGAATTTTTGATTCCCATGCATCTTCATTTCCAATACTGTTATCCAGATCAGATTTAAATATTTTTTTCCATCCTTCTTTGCTCCTGTACACTTTTCCTGTCAATAAATTCCAGTCCCATACCATATCGCTGGTGGCTTTTGTTGCCAGTTCATACCGTTCATTACTTTCCCGGATTGCTTCTTCTGCTTTTTTTCGTTCGGTAATATCCCTCATGATGATAATTACCTTACCCCCGCCTATTAACTTCGCACTGATTTCAACTTCTATCAATATATTATCTTTTCTTCTGATAACCCTTTCAACATAAACCGGATCCCCTCTTTTGATTTCTTCTAATTTAAGCGGAGTTTTTTTCAGTTCCTCTGCCGGAACAATATCACTGCCGTTCATTTGTCTTAATTCATCTATTGAATATCCTGTAATGCTGGTAGCACCCTCATTGGCCTCCAGATAATTTCCATCTAAATCACATAAAAAAATACCATCCGCTGCCTGATGCACCAGTGTCCTGAATTTTTCTTCGCTTACTTTTATTGCTTCTTCCGCTTTTTTTCTTTCTGTAATATCTTTTGTAACAATATAAGCACCCACTATTGCTCCCGTATCATCTTTTACAGGTAAATAATTTACCTGCAACCAGGCTGGTAAATTTTTAATAAAAAGAGGAAGTTCATATTCCACCGTTTCCCCCGCAAATACTTTAGCAAGGCTGCTTCGTATCGGCTCATCATTCTCATTGGGAATTAAATTAAAGATGTTTGTACCCACTGTTACCGGTTGGCCCCAGGCTTTTTCCAGGTTTTCTGATGCTGTTTTATTTATCAGTGTTACATAACCTTTTCTATCAATTACATAAAAACTATCCGATGCACTGGAAAGTACATGATGAAGATTTTTTTCAGAATCTGCTAACTTTTCTTCTGCTAGTTTTCTTTCTGTTACATCCCTTACAAAAGCTATGATATGTCCATCGGGCTGTACTTTGGAATTGATTTCTACTTCGAGCAGAAGTCCATCTTTCCTTTTAATTGTCCTGTTAAAAAGAACTGTTTCTCCCCCCTTCATCTTTTCTACGTTAACCGGGTTAGTAACAATTTCACCAACAAGTATGTCCCGAAGATTTATTTTTTTAAATTCTTCCTTTGTATAGCCGAGTATTTTGTAAACAGCCTGGTTAAAGTCATAAATAGTACCATCTAATGAATAAGCTATTATTGCATCCGAAGCCTGCTCAAACAGGTTACGGTATTTTTCTTCCGTCTGCTTAATTAATATTTCCTTTTCACTTTTGTCGGTTATATCAATCAGCATATTGACAGCCCCGGTTAATTTCCCGTTGGCATCAAATAAAGGGGTAGGGTATGGAAGAACATGGCGGTTACTTCCATCAGGCCGCTGAATAATTATTTGTTCGCCGTGTACTGGTCTTTTTTCATTCAACGCTATAGCCATGGGGCAGAATTCAACTGGCAAATTGTTGCCATCGGTAGTAAATATTTTCCAGGATCCGCACCACTGATCGTTACCTGCCACAGGTTCACGGCCCCACAAAGCAACAGCGGCTTTATTATACAACTGAATGTATCCAAACTCATCGCAGGTGTAAACGGCTACCGGTAAATTTTGAATCAGGTCCCGGTATTGTTTTTCTCTTTCGTATAATTTAGTTTCTATTTTTTTCTTTTCGGTAACATCACTAAAAACAACTATTGAGCCTGAAATATCCCCGTTTGCATCAAAAAGGGGAGAGCCGCTATTAGTTATTATTAATTGATCTGCATTTCTTGTATTCAGTATCGTATTGTTTTCCATTTCAATTGTTCTGCCTTCCCGAAGAATACGGCTTACAATATTTTCAAATGGCCTGCCCGTTTCTTCGCTTTCAACATTATACACTTTTTGGAGTGGCAGGTTTTTAACTTCCCCGTTTCTCCACCCTGTAATACGTTCTGCGGCCGTGTTCATAAAAAGTATCTCTGCATTTCTGCCTGTGGTTATCAAACCTTCTGATATACTGTTTAAGGAAGTTCCGAAATCCACCCTTTGCTGTTCGGGGTTTCTATTTTCTTTTTTTGTTTTGGTCATCTCTCTCAATAATAACCAAAAATCGAAAACGATTAAGAGTATAGAGGCCACTATTAAGAAACCGGCTATAGTGGTATTCCCCAATATGCTTTTTGTTTCAATAAGAAGAAGAGCGGCACTCAGCAGGGCTATTGAAAAGAAAAGTACAAACAGTACCCACTTTTTATTGCTTACCCATCTTCTATTATCCTGTAACTGTTTGTCCATATTCTTTAGTTTTTCGCAGTTTAAATTTCTTCATCCATTCGGGTGCTGTTCCCTTGTCCGTATAGAACTGATAACAGCAGGTATTTTTTCAAACTCATAATAGTTGTCGAAGAAAAAATCAGCTCCATACTCCCGGCATTGCTTAAGGGTGTATTCGTCAGTGATACTAAACAGGACAATGACTGTTCTTTTGTCATTTGACTCCTTAATTTTTTTCAATAATTCAAGGGCGGTGTTCCCTGGTAAATTCAAATCCAGTAACACGGCATCCGGATTAAACTTCTCCAACAACTCTGTAGCTTCCTGGTAAGTATCAGTCCGGAAGAATTTAACCCCTTCCCTTGCCTCTGAGATGAGGTCTATCAATCTATCTGTAATCAGTTTTGAGCTTTCTAAAATAAGTAGCAGCATTGATGTTTTTTCGTGCCCCAAAGAACTAAAAATGCCTTGGCAAGAAAAATAGTACCTACAGGCTAAGGTGAATAGTATATAATTGGTGGGATATGTAATCGTTCAACTACAACTACAAGAAAAAGGAGAGAATGGCGGCAGGCTTAAGGTCTATATAGAAATTATCTGGTGGGTTATGGCATACCGGGTTAGTTCAGAATGGATAGACAAGTGCAAATTGTGCAGCAACTACCTGATATTAGTCCACTAGTTTCTTCCATAAGCAAGTTAAAAACTGTAAATTTGAAAGATGGAAAAAGTGATTACCAAACTTTCACTGAAGGATAAAAAAACAGATTTTGCTTACTGGCAATCAAGGCCGGAGGCAGAACGACTGGCTGCCATTGAAACCCTGCGCCAGCAATACATCAAATATAAATTCGGAAATGTTCAGCCCAGATTTCAGAGAGTTTGTCGCATTGCTAAATAAGCATGCCGCAAAGTACATGATTGTCGGCGGTTATGCCGTAGGCATACATGGCCATCCCCGCTACACAGGTAATCTGGATATTTGGTTGTTGCCAGCAACGGATAATGCTTCTAAAATACTGGAAGCCATTAATGAGTTTGGTTTGGCTCATTGGATATTAAAGAAGCTGATTTAATAAAAGAGGGCAGCGTTATTCAACTGGGTTATCCACCGCTCCGCATTGACCTTCTTACAAGTATAGATGGTGTACATTTCAATGAATGTTATCCTAATAGAAAAACACTAGTGATTGAAGGACATACTGTTGACTTTATCGGCTACACAGATCTGATTAAAAATAAAAAGGCCAGCGGCCGGCACCAGGATTTGGGAGATATTGAAAATCTTGAGTAGTCAGCCAATACTAATTAGTATGATTAATAAATGCAAAAAATTACAGTCAGCCTACAGGAACAATCAACTATCTAAATTAGAAATGATATGATGGCTGATAGCATAGCGGGTCAATTCAGAATTGGTAGACAAGCTGAGCTTTTCCATAATCCTGCTGCGTTTGGTGCTTACTGTTGTTACGGCTAAGGAAAGGGAGTCGGCTATTTGGGTTACTGTTTTACCTAAAGCAAGAAGTTTAAAAATTTCGAACTCCCTGTTGGAAAGCTGTTCATGCGGCTTTGTAATATCTTTTTGAAGCAGTAAGATTTCAGCAATTTCGGAGGTGATATATTTTCTTCCCGATGATATACGCTTTATGGCGTTTATCAGCTCATAGGGAGCGGAGTTTTTATTCAGGTAGCCGGATGCGCCGGCTTTGAAAACCCTTATCGCATATAAGTCTTCCGAATAAATGCTGAGTATTAAAACAGGGAGCTTCGGTTTAATTATCTTAATTTGTTCAAGTGCTTCCAGGCCGCTACGGCCGGGCATATCCAGGTCGGATATTACCAGGTCCCAATCATGCAGTGTAACTTCCTTAACAAGGGTTTCCCCATCGCTTACTTCTTTTATTTCTGCAGAGGGATACTCATCCTTCAGAATCTGCAAAAGCCCCACTCGAATAAAGCTGTGATCGTCGGCTAAAATGATGCGTTTCATATTTTTACCGGGATTTTATACTCATGATTTAAATGGTATAGTGATGATAATTTTAGTCCCGTGGCCCGGCGATGAGAGCAATTCAAATTTTCCGTTCAGCGATGCTACCCGTTCTCTCATACCTAAATTGCCATAAGTTAGTTTTTCATTTGATAAAACAGTGTCGAACCCTTTTCCATCATCTTCAATTTCTAGTTTTATAACATCATCTGAATAATGTAAAGAGCTTATTACTTTTTTAGCGTTGGCATGTCTTGTGATATTTGTCAACGACTCCTGGAAGACCCTAAAGAGACAGGTGCCAACAGATGCTTCTACATTTAAAACCGTTTCGGAACTGCTGAATACCAGCGGGATGCCTGTGTTAGCAGTAAACTGGCGTCCCTGCCATTTCAATGCATCTATTATGCCGTGATTTTCAAGAATATCAGACCGTAGTTCATTTAAAATTTTTCTGATAGACAAGTTGCTTCCGTCCAGCAGCGTTACTACGTTTTTTAATTTGGTTTTGATGATGGATGATTCTTCCGGAATTTTTTTATCGATCCAGGCTATATCCATTTTAATGGCGGTCAGTTGCTGGCCCAACTCATCGTGAATTTCACGACCAATACGCTTACGTTCTTCTTCTCTTATATTTTGCAGGTGTACGGTCAGTTGTCGTAATTGCTCATTTGCAATTTTAATTTCAGCTTCTGCTTTTTTGCGTTCGGTAATGTCAAGTATAGTTCCTGAAAATTTAATAGGTTTACCATCACTATCTCTTTCTAAACTCCAGCTTGCGCACAGGTAAAGCAAGGGAACCAATTCGGGATTTGTTCTAAACTCATATTCAATAGGATCCTTTCCTTCAAGCATGTCTTTTATTCTGGTTTGAAAATATTCTCTGTCATCGGGATGAATTCTTTCCAGTAAATCTTCAGAAGGTGGGGGCTGTTCTGATATTTCAAATCCGAATAAACGGAATAAATGGTTGGACCATTTTCTCTTTTGAGTAGCAACTTCAAAATCCCAGCTTCCAAGGCCGGCCTGACTTTCTGCCATTTCAAGAAGCTCCTTGCTGCGATTTATTTCTTCTTCTGCTTTTTTGCGTTCTGTAATATCCCTGAAGAAAATGGATAACCCATCAGCAGAAGGGTAAATATGATTTTCGAACCAGCGGTCTAAAGGCAAGTAGTGTTCTTCAACCTGTACATATTCCTGGTTCTTTATTGCCTGGTTATAGGCATTGTAAACGGGTTGGTCAATACTTCCTGGAAATTCTGTCCAGATATGTTTGCCTATTAGTTCCCCGGAGTTCCGGTTTAATATTTCACCTGCTTTTTTATTCAGATAGGTATAGTTCCAATTTTTATCCAGTGCTACAAAAGCTTCAGTAATGCGTTCAATAAAAGCAGCAATATCGGGTTGCTGGTGCATATAAATAAATTTATGGTCAATAAATAATACTTAGATCAGTGTATCAGGTTATTGAAATTGCCATAAAAAGAGCCACCCTGTTTTTATATTTTTTATGCTGTGAAAAGAAAATACACCCGGCTAAGAGTTTTCATACTACTACTTATTTCTAAGATACAGAATATAAATGGAACAGCCATCCTCCAATTGATATATTCAATTACCCAACGTAATATCTCAAAACAAAAACCGCCCCGTTTTAAGCGGAGCGGTTTGACATTGTGTTGGCTTTCATGCAAAAAATTAATGAGGCTTCAGCCTTTCATAAGGATAATGGGACTTTAATCGGTTTTCAAAGGATAGGCAGCTTGTACAGTTTTCAATCTTTTTTATTTTTATACTTAATCGCTGTTTGGTGACACAAAGAAAGGGTAATGCACGGTCGGAAAAAATAGAGTTATTACTTATTCTGTTATCATCATTATCCGGTCTTGATGTAGCTGTTCCTCTACAATCAGGCCATCGTTTGTGTTGCAATTGTACAGTATGAAACAGTTGTACTGGATGTTCGCAACCAATGCAGCGGTTTTGTGTATGCACTAAGTGTGGCCGGCCAGTTTATTAAAACGGGTATGTATAAAATATGTTAGTGGTAGGTGCAGAAAAACATTTTTTGGGGGTGGATTTTATTACCCATGGAAGCGAAAATGATGAAACTATGATTGCAAAAGCCCCAGCATGATCAGCATATCTTCTAAGTGATTCAGACCAACGGGCTTGATAAAGAAGCCTCTTGCTCCTAATTCAAAACATTTTTTATTGGTGAAGTTGTCCTCTGCATTGGTAAAGATAATAACCGGTATTTTTTTAATCTCATCGGTCCCATCGGCTTTAATTGTTTCCAGCACTTCTTGGCCGCTTACTTTCGGCATCCTTATGTCCAATAACATAAGGTCAGGTTTAATATAATCAGCGGCATTGGCATATTCCCCTGTTGTAAACAGGTATTCGAGGGCTTTTTCACCGTCCAACACATGAATAATTTTACCAATTGAACCGAGATAGTTTAATTTTCTGAATATGGAGTCAAAATCATGAATATTATCTTCTGCTATTAAAATATTAATTGGTGTCATTATCCTGCTATTTTTTTTATTATTCTGGAAAAATCAAATAGTTAACTGCTCCTAAAATTAGCACATATATAATTGCGGTTTTTAGTAGTTGAACCATTTTTTATGTAGTATTAACTCTTCAAATTGCTTTTTGTTTTTACCGGCATTGAAAAATAAAAGCTGGCTCCTTTATCCACTTCTCCTTCGGCCCATACCCTGCCTCCGTGTTTGGTTACAATTTTATGCACATTGGCAAGGCCAATGCCTGTTCCTTCAAAATCGCTGTAGTTATGCAGGCGTTGAAACACCTGGAATAGTTTGGCCTTATACTTTTCATTAAACCCGGCGCCGTTATCTTTTACATAAAATATGGTTTCCTCGTTAGTAGTTGTCGAACTTATTTCTATGATGGCCAGCTCCCGTTTCTGAGAATATTTAACGGCATTGCTGATGAAATTTATCCAGACCTGGTACAGCATTTTTTCATCTCCTTCCGTATCGGCAAGGTCATGGATATTCCATTGAATATTTCTGTCCGCATTCAATTGCATTACATCCCTCACCACTTCTTCCACCAATTTTGCGGAACAAACAGGTTTGTGTTCCAACGACTGCTTGCTTAGTTTTGAAAAATTAAGCAGGTCTTTAATGAGCTCCCTCATCCGGATAGCATTCTCATGTATCGTGTTTAAAAGTTTTTGTGCGTCTGGTTCTAACTGCCCCTTTGTTTTTTTTTCCAGTAATTCTGCGAAACCGATAATTCCCCTTACGGGTGCATGCAAGTCATGCGAAACAGCATAACTAAAACTTTCCAGGTCGGCATTGGCCGTTTCAAGCAATTTGTTTTTTTGATTGAGGTCCCGTTGCAGGGTAGTCATCTCGTTGTTCACTTTAGAAAGGTCGTTCAATGCTTTATTATATGCAGCGTATGGAGTGGGTGTAAGTGAAAAAAAAGAATTGTCTTGCGTTGAAATATCCAGGTTGTTTTTAAACTGATTCCAGCAATCATCCAGTGCAGCAGGCGAAGACGAGCCGGCTACATATTGCTGTTGATTGTGCTCATACATACAAATAAAAAAAGCAGGCGTTTCGGTTTCGGAAATTATAAAATTGATTTCATGGGGTGCTGCCCACTCTGTTTTTTTAGCATTGGATAAGGCGGCAAAAAAACGGGCATAACTTGTTTTGTCTACATATTGCAATAAACTTGTTCCGGGTTTAAAAATCAACAAATCATCCCGGTGAATTTTTACAATGCCGGTTTTGCCGGTAATTTCTAAAATAAAAGTAGCTGACATTTTAATTAATTAAATAATGCTGATAATTGCTCATGCACCGTTTCTGCTGATTCTGCGTATGCATCGGCACCTATTTTTTTCCAAAGTTCTTTATCCTGTTTAAAAGGGTAGCCACCTACAATAATTTTTACCGGCCATGCTGTATTGTTTCGAATTGTTTCAATTAATGTGCGGGCCTGTTTTAAATGAGGAGATAGGGTAACTGATAAAGCAAGCACCTGGGCCTTGTTTTGCTCAATGGCCGAAAGAATGGCGGTGGCGGGTGAATTGGCTCCCAGGTAATAAGTTTGCCAGCCTTCCATTTCTAAAAAATCAGTAATGATGCGGATACCTATTTCGTGTAATTCATTTCCAATACAAGTTACCACCACATTTTTACCAGTGGAAGGGCCGCTTACAATAAACGGATATAATTGCGCCATGATAAATTGTGTGGATGCGGTACAAAAATGCTCTTGCGCCACGGTAATCTTGTTTCGTTCCCACAGCCGGCCTACTTCATATTGTGATGATTGAAAAATATGAAGATAAATATCTCTTACCGGCATGCCATTTTTTACCAGGTCAAAAATCATTTGATGTGCTTCCTTGCGTTTGCCGGCCAGTAATAATTGCAGGTAGGCTGATGCATCTTTGGTAATTGTTGAATCATGTTGCAGCAAACTGTCTTCTTTATAAGCCAGATTCTGGATAGCACTGTCGAGGTATTCGGTTGCGGCTTGCCAGTGTTCTCCTCCTTTGGTTTGTATAATATACCGCATGGAAACCAGGAATCGGATAAGGGAAATCTTAGGAATACAGAGAGAGGAAAGCACAGAATAAAGCCATTCGATGTAGCTGACAAATAGTTCTGTACTTTTTAAACCGGCCGCTTCTTGTAAAAATTCAAAGTTCTTTTTGCCGTCATTCAGCGTATGCTGCCTGTATTTTGGCGCCGATACATCATCTATATATTGAAACAGGTTGATGTGATAGTTAGCTAATTCTTCGGTGAGGTTATCAATTGTTGGCGGTTGATTTACTGCGTTGCTTTTTTTAAATCTTTGCAGCAGGCTTTGCAATCCTTCATTAATACAAGCAGCATATTTATCTGCATTAAAAATCTTGATGGTAATTAAAAACCTGATCAGCGAATTTTTGTCAAAGCCTAAAGCTTCCAGCAAATGTTGCTGCCAGTGTATAAAATCAAGATGAACGGAGCTTTTTTCTGCAATGGCCCTGTCAAAAAATTGAATGCAGTATGCCAGATCCGATTTTGCTTTTTCAGCAAATTGCATTTCGGCCGTTTTATCAATTGTTGAAAATAAGCGGCTGTGAAACTGAATCAAATCATCGGCATTACCGGCAATAAATACTTCAGCATTATTTATCATTTGCAAAGCCTGTTCAATTAAAGATGCCTGTCCTGCTTCCAGTTCATCTTTGCAAAGAATCAATTCTTCCAACAATTGAGCCAGCTCCTGTTTTCTATTGATAGCATCTAAAAAAGCAAATTGCCAGCGGCACAAATTTATAAACTGTTCTGGTTGTTGCCCAAGAAACTGTAACAGGTTGTTTATATCCCCGATGCAGGTATCTTTTACATGGTCTGCTAAATCAGTAATGTTATGTTTACTGATGAGGCGGTTGTAAATGTTTTCTGCTGTTATCATGGGTCACAAATTTTATATACTCTATTAATTAAAATGTTTATAGAGTTCGAGAAATTTATTTTGTGCCGCAGCAATAATTTCATCAGCATTTTCTTCGGCCCGGGCAACATACCCGTTTAAATAATCTCTAAAGTTCACCCACTGGCTTCCAGTTTTGGCGCCATAACCCGCAAAAAAATTTCCGAAGGAGGCATCAAACCAATCCAGTGTGGTAAGTTGTTTTACAATTACCCTGCCACCCAATGATGAACCTTCCAGCACATAAAAAACACCGGTCAGTTCGTTGATACCAGATAGGGCTGGCTCATCCGTTTCAGGAACTGTTTCGTTCAGCATGCTGATATCTTTTTGGAGCATGGCTAATTTTAACCGGCTTGCCCAATCAGGAAAAATAGTTGACAGTTCCTCCTGTTGCCTATTGAGTTGTTTTTCAAATGCAGCTATAATGGGAACCCATTTTTTTAAAATAACCGTGTATTCTTCTTTGGTTAAGCCGGGATGCATTAATAGTTTCATCCACTTTGTCTTTTCAATAGCCCGGTGCTGCTGCTGTGTTTCGGTTTTTAACCGGTCGGTAAATAATAATGTCTCGTTCATGCAAAATGATATTCTTTTAAAAATGTGTTTAGCCAGGCTTCGTTGTCGCCTTTAATAATAGCTTTGGCAGGGGAGTTGATATAATGATGATGCTTAAATTTTTTTACCAACTCATTATCCGGTCCGGGCAATAATTGACTATAGTGTTGCTCCGCCCAATCCATCCACTTGTCAAGGTACAGGTTAAAAAGTTGTTGTAGCTGCGCTATTTGAGAAATATCGGCTTCCGAAAATACAGCCACTTCAGAAGCTATTTCTTTAAACCATTGAGGTATTTCCTTCTTTTCAGGAAAAATGGGAGCCCAATGACTATGAACCTTTGCCAATTGGCTGTAAAACTTTTTGGCACTATTGTTATGATCGAGCCAGACAATATCAAGGGCAATGACATGAATATTGTTTTGTATCAATACCCATTCACAAGCAAAGACAGGAAGCTGATTTGTATCGGCAGTGGGATAAATGATGACTGTAGCAATATCTACAACTGCCGATTGTGTTCGGGCATACCGGAAAGTGGCTGTTTTATTTTGAGCTACAAAGCCAGAGCTGGAGATCAGGATCTCTTTGCCGTTATTGAGCAACGTCTTTTTTTCAAATTCTGCAGGCCGGTTTACGTTTATCCAGTTGAATAAAGGATTTGTCTTTTCAAAAGCATCCAGAAATGTCCAGTCAAAATTATTTTTCATTTCTCCTGATTTATTAATAAACCTGTGATGGGAAAATAAATACATCCTGCAAGCAAAATAGTCTAAATATCTTTTACTGTTACCAGTATGTTACAGGAAAATCACGGATAACTAAGCAGACTAATCGTTAATTCAGGGAAAAATAAAAAATACACTTAGTCAACCTATTACCCTCCGGCTTACCGGGATTCAGCGTAAATACTTATTACTTTATAGGTATAGAAGAAACTCTACATAACTGCAAGAGCAATGATGACTTATTAATGAGTAAAGGTTCTATTTTTTCCGCTACTTCGTTTTACGTACTTCGTTTAAACAATTACAAAAAAGAAAATTTTTTCATACAAAAATCAGAACCTGTGAAATGATCTTTTTCCGTCACCCATTGTACTGTTATTGACCTGGAAATATTACTCCTTTAAAACCCGCTGCTGCAAACCGCTGAAACCGTTATTCTGTTGAAATACTAATCCGTACCCATGAAAAAATTTTTATTCCCTGATTTCTAAAACAAATTTTTATTGTAACACAAATCAATCCCTCAGTTATGAAACCCACACAAAAACCTGTAGCACTGCACCATCTTGTAGATGAGTTGCTGATCAGCTTATTACCACAAACAATACGGCGTAAAAGCTTTATCGTAAATGATGTAAAGCAGGAAATGCTGCTGAGTACCGATGAAAATATACTGGCCACTGTATTAAGTAACCTGCTGGATACTACTATAAGCCATACGCAAAACAATTGTATCCGTGTGTCGGCAAAATTTTTCGGAAATATTACATTGATACATGTAAAAGATAACGATAACCGGCACGACGGTGCCATTACCAATTGCATGTACCAGGTGGAGCAACTGGCGGAAAAATTAGGAGGATGCATTACTATCAGCAACAATAAAGTAAATGGAACTACAGTAGCTTTTTCCATTTTCAATAATCAGCGGGTTGCCTAAGAAAGACTCTTGTAAAAATTATACCAGTTCAACCTGATCCATAAAGTTTCGGGGGCAGATGGCTTTGGCAAGCTCAACCGCCTGTTCTCCCGATGAAGCAACTACCTCAAAACGGAGATCATTTTTCTGGATAATCGTTCAGGTGTCCCTGATTTGCTGATGGTCATCGGCAATGTAAAAATGTAGTAGAAACTACTACAATCTGCCACTGAGTGTGTAACCCCATGCTTATAAGAAACAGCAGTAATGGATCAACTAAAAAAACCGCCCCGTCTTAAGCGGAGCGGTTGGACATTGTTTTGGCTTTCAAGCAAAAAATTAATGAGGCTTCAGCCTTTCATAAGGATAATGGGACTTTAATCGGTTTTCAAAGGATAGGCAGCTTGTATAGTTTTTCAATCTTTTTTATTCTTATACTTAATCGCTGTTTGCTGACACAAAGAAAGGGTAATGCACGGTCGGAAAAAATAGAGTTATTGCTTATTCTGTTATCATCATTATCCGGTCTTGATGTGGCTGTTCCTCTACAATCAGGCCATCGTTTGTGTTGCAATTGTACTGTATGAAACAGTTGTGTTCCAAAACAGTTTCATTCCCTCTACATTTCCTATCTTTCTGACTTAATTGCTGATATGAAAAGAAGTATTATTGCCGGTATCGGAAAATATGTCCCTGAGAATATTGTTACCAATAATGATCTGTTGAAATATATGGATACCAGCGATGAATGGATACAGGAACGAACTGGTATAAAAGAAAGACGCTATGCGCATCGCACCGAAGAAACCACTACAACAATGGGTGTTGAGGCTGCTAAAATTGCGATTGAAAGAGCCGGCATTACACCACAGGATATTGATTTTATCATTTTTGCTACGCTAAGTCCTGACTATTATTTTCCGGGTTGCGGTGTTCTATTGCAACGGGCCATGAAGATGAAAGAGATTGGTGCATTGGATGTAAGAAACCAATGTTCTGGTTTTGTTTATGCCATAACTGTTGCGGATCAATTTATTAAAACAGGGATGTATAAAAACATATTGGTTGTGGGCGCAGAAAAACATTCCTTCGGACTTGACTTTAGTACAAGAGGCAGAAATGTGTCTGTAATATTTGGTGATGGCGCTGGTGCAGTAGTGTTACAACCCACTGAAGATGTAAACCGTGGAATTCTAAGCAATCACTTGCATAGTGATGGTGCAAGTGCAGAAATACTCGCCATGTACAATCCGGGAACACATGCCAACCATTGGATGTCCGGGCAATATGCAAATTTTGATGAAGCAGAGATCGGGCAAATGTTTTTCAGCCATAAAATGATTGATGAGGCACAGGTGTTTCCTAATATGGATGGGCCGGCTGTATTTAAAAAAGCAGTAGTTAAATTTCCGGAAGTTATTATGGAAGCATTGGAGGCAAATAATTTAAAAACAACTGATTTGAATTTATTGATTCCACATCAGGCCAATTTGCGGATAGCACAATTTGTGCAAAAGAAACTTAAACTTACAGACGAACAGGTTTATAATAACATTCAACAATATGGCAACACCACCGCAGCTTCTGTTCCGATTGCACTTTGCGAAGCATGGGAAAAAGGCAAAATAAAAGAAGGTGATCTGGTTTGTCTTGCTGCATTCGGTAGTGGATTTACCTGGGCAAGCACATTGCTGCGCTGGTAACAGCCTTTGCAACGATAATTGAATCCGACCGTCCAATAAGCAGAAAAACAAGAAATAATGAAACTACTATTATTTACAGCAATTCTAATTTCAACAATAAATATGAGTGCCCAAACAGGAAGCTGGACCATTAAACTAAACAATAAAAAAATAATTACTACTTCAATAGAAGACGAAAGTAAAAATTGTAAAAAACTTAAAAGTTCTGATTGGGAAAAAACAGGCAATCTTGAAATCAGTTTTAAAGAAGATGAACCGGATGCATGGATTCGTTCTTTCTTGTTTTATGATGAAAATGATAATGAAATATACAGGGCAGACAGTACAACAAACTTTTCAGTTAATCTTAAAAAACTACGAAATCTTTATCAAGTCAAAAAAAGGTTGATAATCTATACTGTTATTTCTCCTACAGACCCAAATATTGCGATTCGCATACGAAGAGTACATTTGTACACATTCATGCTACCGTAATATGTCCCGCAACTTTATTTATATCATAAATCCTGTTTCAGGCACAAGTACAAAAGAGGATTTACAACTGTTGATTGAAAAAAAAACAAAGGAGCTGAACATCCCTTTTCAACTATTTCCTTCGGTAGCAAGCGGGGACTACAGCTTTCTTCATTCAATCATTAAAGAACAAAAAATTACTGATGTAATAATTGCAGGCGGGGATGGAACTGTAAACCAGGTTATCAACAACTTAATGGATTTCGATGTTTGTTTTGGTATTATTCCCTGTGGTTCGGGTAATGGTTTGGCCTTTGCTGCAAAAATTCCAAAGCAGCCCGCCAAAGCGTTAACTGTTGTATTTGATGGAAAACCTGTTGCAACAGATGCTTTTTATATCAACACTATTTTTGCCTGTATGCTTTGCGGATTAGGATTTGATGCAAAAGTAGCACATGATTTTGCCCAACAGCCAAAGCGGGGATTAACAACCTATATAATAGAGGTAGTTAAAAACTTCTTTTCAGCTAAAACATATTCTTTTGATATAACAATCAATCACAAGACGTTTTCTACCGATGCTTTTTTTATCAGCATTGCCAACAGCAACCAGTTTGGCAATAATTTTAAAATAGCTCCTAAAGCCAGCTTAAGCGATGGGTTATTAGATATTGTAATTGTAACCAAACAAAATAAACTAAGTGTCATATTACAAACGCTGAAACAAATAACCGGTAACAATAAATTACAAACTTCAAAAATTGAAGAGAAAAAGAAAGGAATTATATATTTTCAAACAGGTAAACTATCTATACTGAATAAGTCCCAGGCTCCGCTGCACATTGATGGCGACCCGGCAGAAACTCCCGCAAGTCTTGAAATTATCGTAAAAGAAAAATGTTTCCGCCTTTATCAACCTGCATAGAATCAGCTGGTCCTGATTTTTCATATATTTCCATAAGCCTTTTAAAATTGTTCTGATTAGATATAGAATTTACTGCATTGACTATATCTTTTTCTTCCCGCTTGGTAAGGTGAAAATTTAATGCTGCTTTATTTTCTTCATTATCTGCTGCATATTGAAAAGCAACTTTATAAACGGGGCTTCCGCTCTGGCTTACATAATAATTCAGCATATCATTCTGAAAAAATTCCATCATCTTAAACCAGTTATGCTGCAATAATAAAAATGGCTTTGTAGCATGATCCGTAATATCATCTGACAAATAAGGTGCTTCCCAACCACCTGCTAAGCGGTCTCTTATCTGAATAATCAATACTCCAGCCGTATTTTCCTTTATCCAGTCTTCAAAAGAAACTAAAAACCGAAGTGTGGTTTCCTGTCCGTAATTATCTCTGAGGCCCGCATCCATTACATCAATTACCGGATTGGAGGGCAGCCAGACATTGGGCAATACAATCGGAAAAGTGGCATTCATCCGCAATGCTGATAACATCCGGATACTAAAAGGATCCTGCTTTGAAAAAAAACTAGTGAAATCAATAGCATCAGGATCCACATCAGGTGTATTAATGGTATCCTGTGGTGCTTTCATCATAAAACTTACTGGTTGCGTACTGATAATCATTTTACGGCTGTCTCTTGTCACCACCGAATTAAAAAACATCAATGGAATATTAGCTGCTTTTTCATCCGCAACATAATCCTTTAATTGTTTATCTAAAACACCATTGGTATTGGCATTCAATTTTTGCTCAAATGCATAACCTCTGTCCTTTACATAAGAATAAGGACCCACTTTAAATTTTTGTGCCGGAGATATTAAGTCTCTTGCAAAAAAAGAGGTGAATATAGGATTCAGTAAATCACCTGCAATATCATCCACATATTGTTTGTCCTGTAAGCGGATATTTTTTCCCTGTTGTTTTCTTAAATATAACTCTCTGAAATATGCTGCACCAATCATTCCACCTGAAGCGCCACTGATTAAGAATGTTTTCTGAAAAAATTTTCCATTCGTTATACTATCAAGATACTGCAAAACACTCATGGTAAATGTGGCACTACGGTGTCCTCCTCCGCTGGTGTTTATAAATACCAAAAGAGGTTTTTCGCTGTCTTGCTTTTTCTTCCAGGTATCCAGAATACCCCTCATATTTTTTTTATCGGCTTCTACATTCTCAGGCTTACATAATTCTTCCAGTCCTTCTTTTGTATATGAAGGCCGCTCGGTTTTATTCCAATAATTAATACCATAAGCTTTGTTTCGTGGGTCAATCCAGTCCTGCTTATAAAATATATTTAGAATAAGTACCAGTACCAATAAATATGGAATGCTCCAGCTTTGCAGAAAGTAAGTAATACTTGCAGCCACGCCTATCAAAATAGAAAAGAAAATAGTAATACTTGCCGCAGCAGGTAACTGAAAGAAAGCATAGTCAAGAAAAAAACCGATGATCAATAAAAAAATAAATGCTGCCAATACTGAAAGTATGGCTGCGAAATGGTGTTTCTTAAAAATTGTTTCCACAAATTCATCAGTATAATGCGACACATCCCTGACTGCTCTGATGCGAAAAGGCGTTTCAAAATAAACTTGCACTTTTATTAACGGCGCACCATGGTATACTTCTTTAATAGGTTTCAGATGAGTAATATAGGATTGAGGATTGCTGATTACCGGCATCATCCTTCTGAGAATGGAACGGTCGGCACGGAAAAAATAAATCATTGAAACTGCCAGAATAAATATCAAGCCGCAAAAAAAACCCCCGAACAAAAAAAGTATTTCTGTTGGACTAATCAATTCTTTATACTGATCAAAACGAAATGCTTTAAAAAAATAGAATCCTAAAAACAGAATCGGTATAATCGAATTGTTAATACAGTATTTTAAAAAAGGATTGGTAGTAGCCGATAAAAAGCGAAAATACCTGCTGAATAAAATAAACGTAGCGATATTCCAGCTCATAATAAACATGCCGATGGAAGCACCAACGATTGCCATGCTGAATGCATTTACATTGCCCAAATATTCAGGTCCAAGAAAAAGCGAATCAGCACCAAATGTTTTCATGAATGTGCCATTCACCACACTAAAAAGGATGAACCAGAATACCAGTAACACCTGGTATTTTCTGAGGTGCAGCAAAACCAATTGAATGGGAAATGAATAAATAAATCCACGAAACCAGGCCTTCATGAGACAATTAAATGGTTAGTTCTAAAATTAGTGATAAAAGCCTGCTATGTCAAATGATTACGAAGGAGAATAACTTTTATACCGACTATATAACTCATTTAGTACAAAGTTGCATTTTTGGCCGGTATAATGGATTTACAAAGAAAAGAAGTCTCGTTATTGAATGAAATATTTATTTACTTGGGTATTATTTCGCACCAGATATAATATCCAGATAAGCGATAGGAGCAACCACATAGCAACTAATTGGTGAAGTTGTGCCATCCATTCAAACGGGCCCCACTGATTAGGCACAATTTTCAAACTCAGCAATACAGAAGCTATGCCGAGAACAATCTGCGCAGTAACCAACAACACCGGCCACCAGCTGGTTTTATTTAAAAGGGAAGAGCTGGTAATTTTATAAAGACGGATGGTTAATAGTATTATAAGAATCAACAACAAGTAAGCAAGGCCACGATGAATAAAGTGAATTGTAATTTTATTATCAACCAGGTTCAGCAAACCTTCATTATTACCCATCATATTCGGCGGAATGATATGCTCATTTATATCTGGCCATGTTGGTGCAGCAGTAGCCGCTTTATGCCCCGCCATAAATGCGCCATACACTAATTGCAAAACCAGCACTGATAATATGCCGATGTTTAATTTTCTGATTGTCGGATTTGCAACAACTTTTTCTTTTGGGACTATTAGCTCCAACGCAAACCAAAATGTATAGCATAATAATCCTAATGCAAAAATAAAATGCAGAGCAAGTTTTGTTGGTTTTACATAAATAGCATCCCCTTCTAATCCACTGGCCACCATTATCCAACCGATTGCACCTTGCAATGCCCCCAGTAAAAAAAGTATTAGCATCGGTTTTACCATGGATGGACGGAACCGTTTCTGAATTAAGAAAACAATAAAGGGAATAGCGAACACAACGCCAATTAATCTTGCCCAGAAACGATGAAACCATTCCCAGAAAAAAATATGTTTAAAATCTTGCAGCGTAAAATCAAAATTCAACAGATTGAATTGTGGTGTTACCTTATATTTTTCAAATTCCAAAAGCCATTGTTGATTATTGGTTGGAGGAAAAGCTCCTGTTACCACATTCCATTCTGTAATTGATAATCCCGAACCGGTTAATCTTGTAATACCGCCTAACAATATCTGAACGATTATCATTCCCACGCCTATCAAAAGCCAGATGGCTATTGGTTTAGAAGAACGTTGATTAAGCTTTTTTGTCATGGTGGGTGCAAAGTTAAAAAATATAACCACAGCGTACACGGATTAATAGACTGATAACTCCGTTTTATTGTCATTATATATAAACAGTGTAATGTGTGCTATTTTAAAACTGTGTTTTGCGTGGTAAATAGCTCAACGTCATTAAATTTTAATTTCGGAAATTGCAGGCAAATGCTAAAATCTTTTTACCAGGAAGAATTAATGGAAGCCGGTTGTGATGAAGCAGGCCGTGGCTGCTTTGCAGGGCCGGTTTTCGCTGCAGTTGTTATTTTACCAAATGATTTTTTTCATCCCCTGCTCAATGATTCAAAATTACTTTCAGAAAAAACAAGAAATGAATTAAGACCTGTAATTGAAAAGGAGGCCATTGCTTATGCTGTGGCAGCTGTTGATAACAATGAAATAGATCAGATAAACATCCTGAAAGCATCTTTTAAAGCCATGCATCTGGCAATAGATAAATTAAAAAACAAGCCACAGTTATTACTAATTGATGGAAATCGTTTTTACAGGTATAAAAAAATTCCACACCATTGCATCATTAAAGGAGATTCCATTTATGCTTCGATTGCAGCAGCAAGTATTCTTGCCAAAACCTACCGGGATGAATATAT